>DATMVL010000265.1:0-10504 GCA_035563175.1 Rhodoglobus sp.
CGACGGCCGGCCAGGCCTCATCGGCATCCCGCCGGTGCAGCTCCAGGCAGAGCAGGCACGGACCGGAGCCCGGTTCGACGATCGGCCCGATGTGCGCTCCGGTGTCGCTGAGCACCACCGGCAGATGCGGGACGTCACGACGCAGCCAGTGCCCGTGCGTCGTGGGGTCGAGCACGAAGTGCGCGGCGAGCACCGCGATCGCCGGCGTCCCGTCCGGCAGCGAGTCGGGGTCCGCGGCCACCGTGGTGCGCACACCGCTGCCGGCGAGCATGCCGGCGATCGCGGTTGCGAGCTCGTCGTGGCCGGTGACCGCGACCGTCGGCGCGGCGGCCGGCGCATCAGCGGACGAGAGCGCCGGCGCGATCGCCCGCAGCAGCTCGTCGCGCTCCGACCCGGTGCCGCGGGCAAGCATCGCCAGCCCGGTGTCGCTCACCCCCACGGCGAGCGCGGCGAGCATCCGCTCCTGAGCCGGTGTCACCCGTTCGACGACGGCTGCCGGCGGGTCGACGCCGAGCTGCACGCTGTCCGGCGTGCGCCACACCAGCGGCCGGCCCGGGTCGAGCTTCAGGATCATGCCGCCATGGTGCCGCCATCGGCCGCGGCGCGAGCGGAGCATCCACACCCGCTCGTACAGTGTGGAGATGACGATGGACTCCGCGGCCGCCGACCCCGCTGGGCTCGCCCGTGAGATGGTCGGGTCGAACGCGTTCCTCACGCTCGCGACCGTCGGCGCCGACGGTGCGCCCTGGGCGACGCCGGTCTGGTTCGCCGCGGCCGGTCTGAGCGAGTTCTTCTGGGCGTCGAAGCCCGGGGCGCGGCACTCGCGCAACATCGCCGGGGAGCCGCGGGCGTCGCTCGTGGTCTTCGACTCCAGCCGGGAACCGGGCCAGGGCAGCGCGTTCTACGCCGCAGCCCGCGCCGACCAGGTCGGCGAGGAGGGGTTCGACCACGCGTTCGCCGTCTACAACGGGCGGTCTATCGAGCAGGGGCTGAGGGCGTGGGATCCGGCGAAGCTCCGCGACGGCGCGCGGCACCGCCTGTACCGGGCGGTCGTGCTCGAGGCGTTCGTGCTCGACGACCACGACGAGCGGATCCCGCTGGCCTGATCGGCTCAGGCCTCGTGCGGCCGGTCCGTGGTGTCGTCGCCGAGCAGATCCTCGATGGCCCGGTCGATGTCGTCCGGAGCCGGAGCGCCGGCCTGCAGGCGGGCGACGAGGGCGGCGGGGTCGTCGACGTCCTCGGCCGTGGGGACCACGTCGGAGTGCGACCACAGGTCGTCCCGCCGCTCGTCGCCGACGGCATCCGTCACCGCCTGCCACATGGCGGCCGCCTCACGCAGTCGCCGCGGGCGCAGCTCGAGGCCGACGAGCGTCGCGAACGCGGACTCGGCGGGGCCGCCGGACGCGCGCCGCCGCCGCACGGTCTCGGCGATCGCGGCGCTGGAGGGCAGCCGCTTGGTCGCCTCGGCCGTCACCACGTCGACCCAGCCCTCGATGAGGGCGAGCATCGTCTCGAGCCGCGCGAGGGCGGCGAGCTGCTCCTGCGACTTCGGGGGGATCAGCGCGCCGCTGGTGAGCGCGTTCCGCAGCTCCTCCGGGTTGCTCGGGTCGAAGTCGGCAGCGAGCTCCTCGAGCCGGTCGGTGTCGATGCGGATGCCGCGGGCGAACTCGGTGATCGACGACAGCAGCTGCAGCCGCAGCCACTTCGCGTGCCGGAACAGCCGGGCGTGCGCGAGCTCGCGGACCGCCAGGTAGAGCTGCACCTGGTCGGCGGGGATGTCGAGGCCGGCGCCGAAGCCGGCGACGTTCTGCGGCACCAGGGCCGCGTCATCGAGCAGCGGGATGCCGATGTCGCCTCCTGAGACCACCTCGCTGCTGAGCTGCCCGACGACCTGCCCGAGCTGCATCGCGAACAGGGTGCCGCCGACGTTGCGCATCATGCGGGACGCGCCCTGGATCATGTCGTCCATCTCCTCGGGCGCGCTCTCGCGCAGCACCTCGGTGAGGGAGTCGGCGATGGATGTGGCGACCGGCTCGGCGAGCTGGGTCCAGACCGGCATGGTGCCGGTCACCCACTCCTGCCGGCTGACCAGTCGCGGCGTCGTCGCCGGACCGGGGATCGAGGTCGCCTCGTCGAGCCAGAGCGCTGCGACGTGCAGCGCCTGCTCGAGCTGCGACCGCTCGGCGGGCAGGGTGACCACGGTCGACCGCGACGCCAGGCCCTTGGCCTGCTCGAGGGCGAGATCCCAGTTCACACCGTCGTCGGAGCTCGCGAGCGCGTTCTGCAGCTGCGCGATGAGCTGGGCGACCAGGGCGGGATCGCTGGGCAGTCCGGCCGCGCCGGCGAGCTTGCTCGGGTCGAGATCGCCGTTGCCGGCGAGGAACTCGCGCAGCATGTCCCGGAACTCGTCCTCGGGGTCCTGGCGGGATTCCTCAGGCATGGCAACTACGCTAGCCGCTGGTCGTCCACGCGACGCGGGCCGGGGCCCGCTGCCTGTGCGCCCGTGGCGAACATCGATCTGACCAAGAGGAGCGCGGTGGCCATCTTCACCGACCTCGAACCCGAGCGTCCGCGGCAGCGGCGCTTCGCCGTCGTCGGCTGGGTGCTGCTCATCGCGGCGCTGCTCGGCATCGTCGTGGTCGCGCTGGTGCCCGCGCCGTACGTGATCGAGCAGCCCGGCCCGGTGTACGACACCCTCGGCGAGGTCACCGTCGGCGGCGAGCAGGTGCCGCTCATCGACATCCCGGACGAGACCACCTACCCGACGGCCGGCACCCTGGACATGCTCACCGTGACGGTGAGCGGCAACCGCGAGCAGCCGCCGTCGTGGTTCGAGGTGGCCACCGCCTACTTCGACCCGAGCAAGGCCGTCGTGCCGGTCGACGAGGTGTACCCGGAGGGCGTGACCCAGGAGCAGTCGAACGAGCAGGGCCGCCTCGACATGGAGAACTCGCAGAAGGAGGCGGTGGCCGCCGCCCTGCGCGAGCTCGGCTACGAGCTCGGCGGCACGGTCACCGTGGCCGAGACCCAGCCCGGGCTGCCGGCCGACGGTGTGCTGCAGGCCGGCGACCTGCTGGTGAGCGTCAACGGGGAGACCTTCGCCGACGTGACCGAGCTGCGCGAGGCGATCGCCGAGAACGGGGTGGACGCCCCGGCGGAGTTCGTCGTGGAACGCGGCGGCGAGCGGGTGACCGAGGAGGTGACCCCGGTGCTCGCCGAAGACGGCGAGACCGCGGTGGTCGGCGTCTACGTCGAGGGCCAGTACGACTTCCCGTTCGAGGTGGAGATCCAGCTCGAGAACGTCGGCGGCCCGAGCGCGGGCATGATGTTCGCGCTGGGGATCATGGACAAGCTCACCGAGGGCGAGCTCAACGGCGGCGAGGATGTCGCGGGCACCGGCACCATCGCCGGCTCCGGCGAGGTCGGCCCCATCGGCGGCATCCGGCAGAAGATGTACGGCGCCGTCCGCGCCGGAGCCGAGTGGTTCCTGGCCCCGGCGGACAACTGCAGCGAGGTCGTCGGGCATGTGCCAGACGGCCTGACGGTGTTCTCGGTCGCGACGCTCGACGACGCGCTCGCCGCGCTCGAGGTCGTCGCCGAGGGCGGCGACACCGCGTCGCTGCCGACATGCTCGTCCTGAGGCTCCCGGAGGACGCGCCCGTCACCCGTGCTCCCTAGGCTTCAGCCATGACGCGAACGGTCGCATCCATCCCGGCCGCCCGCCGCATCCAGCGCATCTACCTCACGCTGATGCTGGGCAACACGCTCGCGGCGTCGTTCATCTGGGGCGTCAACACGCTGTTCCTGCTCGACGCCGGGCTGAGCAACCTCGAGGCGTTCGCCGCGAACGCGTTCTTCACGCTGGGCATGGTGGTGTTCGAGGTGCCGACCGGCGTCGTCGCGGACACGCTCGGCCGTCGCGCCTCGTACCTGATCGGCACCGTGGTGCTCGCGGCGTCCACCGTCCTGTACTGGTTCATGTGGCTGTCGAGCGCGCCGTTCTGGGCGTGGGCGCTCGCCTCGGTGCTGCTCGGCCTCGGGTTCACCTTCTTCTCCGGCGCGGTCGAGGCGTGGCTGGTCGATGCCCTGCAGGCGAGCGGCTACCGGGGCGAGCTCGACCCGGTGTTCGCCAAGGGGCTCATCGTCAGCGGCATCGCGATGCTGGCCGGCTCGATCGCCGGGGGCGTGGTCGCCCAGCTGACGGATCTCGGGGTGCCCTTCCTGCTGCGGGCCGGTGTGCTGCTGGTCACCTTCGTCGTCGCGTTCCTCACCATGCGCGACGTGGGCTTCGAGCCCGACCGGTCGGCGGGCCCGATCACGGCCGTGCGCACGGTCTTCCGCGGGTCGCTGCAGTACGGCCTCGGCAGTCCGCCCGTGCGCTACCTGATGCTCGCGGCACCGTTCACCGCCGGTGTGGGCATCTACGTCTTCTACGCCCTGCAGCCCTACCTGCTCGAGCTGTGGGGCGACGAGGGCGCGTACTCGGTCGCCGGTCTCGCCGCCGCCATCATCGCCGGCTCGCAGATAGCCGGCGGGCTGCTCGCGCCGTGGGTCCGGCGGCTGTTCAAACGCCGCACCTCGACGCTGCTGCTCTCCGCCGCCCTCACGGCGGTGCTGCTGCTCAGCCTCGGGCTCACCTCGAACTTCTGGGTGGCGCTCGCGCTGCTCACCGTGTGGGGCGTGGCGTCGTCGATCGACGACCCCATCCGCCGCGCGTACCTCAACGGGCTCATCCCGGCGAAGCAGCGCGCGACGGTGCTGTCGTTCGAGTCGCTCATGGGCAACGTCGGCGGGGTCGGCATCCAGCCCGCGCTGGGTCGCACCGCCGACCTCACGAGCTACTCGTTCTCGCTCGTGATCAGCGGCGTGATCAGCGCCGTCGCCGTGCCGTTCCTGGCGCTGAGCCGCGCGCAGAAGGCTCCCGCCGACAGCGGCACCGGCGAGGAGCCGGCCTGACCCGCTCCGGCGTTCTCGCAGCCTCGGCCCCCTAGGATTGGGCCGAATCCCCTACCCGAGGAGCCAACCGCCAGTGTCGTCCACAGCCGACTCGTCCTCTTCCTCGACCTCGTCCAGCCGGACGAGGGTCACCCTCACCGTCGCCGCCGTCATCATCGCGGCGATCGTGATCGCGTTCTTCGTCGTCGCGAACCTCTACACCGACGTGCTCTGGTTCGACCAGCTCGGCTTCCTCAGCGTGCTCACCACCCGGTGGGTCGCGAGCGCCGTCATGTTCCTGGTCGGCTTCCTCGCGATGGCCGTGCCGATCTGGCTCAGCATCGTGATCGCGTTCCGCTCGCGGCCGGTGTACGCGAAGCTCAACTCGCAGCTCGACCGCTACCAGCAGGTCATCGAGCCGCTGCGCCGGCTGGCGATGCTGGGCATCCCCGCCGTCCTCGGCCTGTTCGGCGGCGTCTCGGCCGCGACCAGCTGGCCGATGGTGCTGCAGTGGCTGAACAAGACCCCGTTCGGCGAGACCGACCCGCAGTTCGGGTTCGACATCTCGTTCTTCGTCTACGACCTGCCCCTGCTGCACGGCGTCGTGGGCTTCGCCTCGGCCGTCGTGCTCATCGCCGGCCTCGCGGCCCTCGCCACCTGCTACCTGTACGGCGCACTGCGGTTCTCGGGTCGCGAGGTGCGCATCTCGCGCTCGGCCCGCATCCAGCTGGCCGTCACCGCGGCGATCTACCTCGCGCTGCAGGCGCTCAGCCTGTGGCTCGACCAGTACACGGCGCTGTACTCCGCCAGCGGCGGCTTCCTGCCGACCGGCGCCGGCTACACCGAGGTGAACGCGACCATCCCGGCGCGCGCGATCCTGGCCGGCATCGCCGCCGTGGTCGCCGTGCTGTTCCTGGTGACCGCGATCATCGGCCGGTGGCGGCTGCCGATCATCGGCACCGCGCTGCTGCTGGTCAGCGGCCTGGTCGTGGGCAGCGTGTACCCGTGGATCGTCGAGCGCTTCCAGGTCGAGCCGAACCGCCGCGCCCTCGAGTCGCAGTACATCGAGCGCAACATCGACGCGACCCGCGCCGCCTACGGCGTCGACGACGTCGAGGAGATCTCGTACAACGCGACCACGGACGCGACCCCCGGCGCGCTGCGTGAGGACGCGGAGACGACCGCGAGCATCCGCATCATCGACCCGGCGCTCATCACCGACACCTTCCGGCAGTTCGAGCAGGTGCGGCAGTTCTACCAGTTCCCCGAGTACCTCGACGTCGACCGGTACGACATCGACGGGCAGACCCAGGACACCGTCATCGCGCTGCGCGAACTGAACCAGGAGGGGCAGAGCTCCCGAGGCTGGGACAACGACACCGTGATCTACACGCACGGCTACGGGGTCGTGGCCGCGTACGGCAACCAGCGCGCCGCGGACGGCAGTCCCGTGTTCAGCGAGTCGGGCATCCCGGGCACCGGTCCGCTGGGTGACGCGGTGGGCGACTTCGAGCCCCGCGTGTACTTCGGCGAGAACGCGCCCGAGTACTCGATCGTCGGTGCGCCCGAGGGCGCGGAGCCGGTCGAGCTCGACTACCCGGCGGGTGCCGACGAGGACACGGCGGCGAACCCGACGACCACGTTCGAGGGCGAGGGTGGGCCGAAGCTCGACAACGCGTTCAAGCGGCTCATCTACGCGATCAAGTTCCAGTCGGAGCAGATCTTCCTCTCGGAGTACGTCAACGACGAGTCGCAGATCCTCTACGACCGCACCCCCAAGGAGCGCATCGAGAAGGTCGCGCCGTACCTGACGCTCGACAACGACCCGTACCCGGCGATCGTGGACGACAAGATCGTGTGGATCGTCGACGGCTACACCACGACCGCGAACTACCCGTACTCCACCGTGCAGTCGCTGTCGGAGTCGATCGCCGACACCTACCAGCCGTCGCCGCAGGTGGCGTTCGACCAGATCAACTACATCCGCAACTCGGTGAAGGCGACGGTCGACGCGTACAGCGGCGAGGTGACGCTGTACGCGTGGGATGCGGACGACCCGATCCTCAAGACCTGGCAGAAGGTGTACCCGTCGACGGTGAAGCCGGCGTCGGAGATGAGCGAGGAGCTGCTCGACCACATCCGCTACCCGGCGGACCTGTTCAAGATGCAGCGCTCCATCCTCGGCACGTACCACATCACCGACCCGGGCACCTTCTACTCCGGCAACGACGCGTGGATCACGCCGCCGGACCCGGGTTCGGCCAACGGCAACCCGACCGACCAGCCGCCGTACTACCTGACCATGAAGGTGCCGGGCACCGACGAGTCGGCGTTCACGCTGTACTCGACGTTCATCCCGCGCGCCACCGGGACGAGCTCGCGCAACGTGCTCACCGGCTACCTGACGGCGAACGCGGATGCCGGGGACGACTACGGCAAGCTCACCCTGCTGAACCTGCCGAGCCAGACCACGGTGCCCGGCCCCGGCCAGGTGCAGGCGCAGTTCGACTCGAACGCGACGGTCGGCCAGGAGCTCAACCTGCTGCGGCAGGGCCAGACCGAGGTCACCAGCGGCAACCTGCTGACCGTGCCGGTCGGCGGCGGTCTGCTGTACGTGCAGCCGGTGTACGTCAGCTCGACCGGTGAGACCCAGTACCCGCTGCTGCGCAAGGTGCTGGTCTCCTTCGGTGACCAGATCGCCTTCGAGGACACGCTGGATGCGGCGCTCGACGCCCTGTTCGGCGGCGACTCCGGTGCCGACGCGGGCGACGACGAGGTGCCGGTCGATCCGGACGCCGATCCGGCCGACCCCGCCGACCCAGCCGTGCCCGAGGACCCGAACGTGCCCGAGCAGCCGGCTGGTCCGGATGCGCAGGCGCTGCAGCGGGCGCTCCAGGACTACCAGCAGGCGCTCTCCGAGCGGCAGGCGGCGTACGCCGAGGGTGACCTCGTGGCGGCGGCGGAGGCCGACCAGCGCATGCAGGAGGCCATCCAGCGGGCCATCGAGGCATCCGAGTAGATCCAGCTCCACCAGCGGGCCGTCGCGAGCGATTCGCGGCGGCCCGCTGTCGTTCCGGACCGTCGCGTCGCCGCGTTCGGCGGGTGCTGCTCGTCGTGGAGTCGCCGTTCGCGACCGCTCGGGGCGCTCAGTGGTCGAGCAGCACCAGCACGAGCGACCAGATCACCGCCGCGACGCCCAGCCCGAGGAACACGATCGTCAGCAGGGCGAGCAGGCGACCGGGATGCGGTGCGTCCAGCAGCCGGGCCCGATCGCCGCGCGCGACCACGGTCGTGTGATCCGCGTCGCCGAGCTCCTCGGCCTCCCAGCCCTCGAGCTCGCGCTCGTGGATGGCGCCGTCGCGGTCGAGCCAGCGCAGCAGCCGGCCGCCGACGATGACCGCGTCGGTGCGCTCCCAGTGGCTGACGGCGACGCGCACGAGCAGCCAGGCGACGCCGAGGGGGATGCCGAGCCCGAGCCCGATCCAGCTGAGGAGTTCGGCGATGAGGCCCATGGTGAGGTCAGCCTATCGACGCTGTGCTAGGCTTGATGATCGCGACGCGGGGTGGAGCAGTTCGGTAGCTCGCTGGGCTCATAACCCAGAGGTCGTAGGTTCAAATCCTGCCCCCGCAACCAAGACGAAGGGCCCCGCCTCGGCGGGGCCCTTCTTCGTCCGCCCGTTCCGTCACCCCACCGCGGCCGCCAGCACCGCCTCGGCGTGCGTCCACAGCAACGCCCCTCCCGCGCCCTCGACGAGCACGTGCCGCGCGCCCAGCCGCGCCGCCAGCGTCACGCCGCGGTCGGGCGAGTGCCCGCGGTCGCGCTCGCCCATCCACACCTCGACCGGGCAGGGGATCGCGCTCAGGTCGAGCCCCCACGGCGACATCGCGAGCACGGTGTCGGTGGCGTACCCTGCGCCGTCATTGGCGAACCCTTCGGCGAGGGCGGCCCGGTATCGGGCGAGGAACGGCGGTTCGGCGTACACCGCCCGGTCGGCGTCGTCCGCGCCGGACAGCACCATCGACTCCATGCCGTCGGCGCCGAGCCCGGCGAGAAACGCGCGCGCACCGTCCGGGTCGGCAGCCACCTGGCCGACGACGCCGCGCATGCCGTCGTCGAGCATCCCGAGCACCGGCTCGACGGCGACCTCGTCGGCGGGTGACACGAGCAGCAGGCGGGAGGCGCCGCCCAGCGCAGCGAGGGCGAGTGCGAACGGAGCGCCCTGCGAGTTCGCGACGACCGGCACGGGCGAGCCCACGACGACGTCGACGAGCGCGTGCAGATCGGCGGCGGTCGACGCGAGGGTGCGGGCCGGGTCGGGCGTCGAGCCGCCGAGTCCGGGGCGGTCGACGGTGATGAGGCGGATGCCGAGCCGGTCGAGCGCGTCATCGCCGAAGATCATCGACCGACCGGTCGCCGCGCCGGCGACGAACAGCACCGGCCGCGCGCCGGGAGGTCCGTGGGAGGCCCAGGCGAGCATCCGGCCGTCGGTGAGTCGTAGCGGATCGTTCACGTCGTCAGACGGTACCGAACTCCTCGGTCCTAGACAATGAACCGATCGGTGCACTAACGTGACTGAACCGAACGGTTCACAAAAGGAGCCCATCATGACCCGATCCACCCGCCTGCTGCTCGTCGGCGGCATCCTGGCCGCGCCGCTCTTCATCGGCTCGTGGGCGGTGCAGGCGCTCACGCGCGAGGGCTTCCGCCCGACGTTCCACCCGCTGAGTCTGCTGAGCCTGGGGGAGGGCGGGTGGGTGCAGATCGCCACCTTCATCGCCACCGGGCTGCTGCTCGTCGGTGCCGCTATCGCCGGGCGACATGCATGGACCGGTCGGTGCAGCGCCGTGCTCGTCGGGCTGATGGGGGCGGCTCTCGTCATCTCCGGCGTGTTCGTGGCGGATGCCGGCGCCGGGTTCCCGGCGGGCGCCCCGGAAGGCGCTCCGCGGCTGAGCTGGCACGGCGCTGTGCACGAGGTGGGCTTCCTGCTCACGCAACTCGCGTTCGTGGCGCTCACGGTCGTGCTCGCCGTCCGTTCCGGCCGCGCACGCCGACGGGGATGGATGATCGCGAGCATCGCCGCGCTCCTGGCGGCGGTCGGCGTGGTCGCCGTCGGTGCGCCCGAGACCATGGCGATCCGCCTCGTCGCGAGTTCCGCGGTCGAACTCGGCTTCGTCGCGGCGCTCGCCGTCTCCGGCCTCCGTCGAATCGGCGGGGTCTGACCGCTCATCCGGTCAGTCGTCGACCCACTCCAGCAGGTCGCCCGGCTGGCACTGCAGCACCCGGCACATCGCGTCGAGCGTGCTGAAGCGCACGGCCTTCGCCCGCCCGTTCTTCAGCACGGCGACGTTGGCCGGGGTCAGTCCGACGCGCTCGGCGAACTCGCCGACGCTCATCTTGCGCTTGGCGAGCTCGACGTCGATGCGCACGACGATCGCCATCAGATGACCTCTTCGAGCTCGGCGCGCTGGGAGGCGGCCTGCCGCAGCAGGGCCCGCAGCACGAGCACGACGAGGGCGACGACGGCGCCGATCAGGGTCATGCCGATCAGGAGGATCGGCGTGCCCGGGT
>DATMVL010000266.1:0-4015 GCA_035563175.1 Rhodoglobus sp.
AGGTCGGGCAGGTGGCGCCGCTCGAGCAGATCCTGCTCGGGCCGTCGTCGACCGCCGACGGCCGCGTGAACCTGATCGGCGCGCTGCGACGCTCGATGGCCACGACCGGGTACTCCGACCTCAAGGAGTTCCAGCGGGTGGACGTCGTCGTCGCCCCCTACCTGTCGCGGCCATGAGCGCCATCCCGGTGCTGCGTATCGTCGACGAGCGCGCCGGGCTGCGCTTCTACGTCGACGCCCTCGGGTTCGCGCTCGACTGGGAGCACCGGTTCGAGCCCGGCCTGCCGCTGTACGCGCAGGTCTCGCGCGGCCCGATCGTGCTGCACCTCTCCGCGCACACCGGCGACGGGACGCCGGGGGCGGTCGTGTGGATCCCGGTCGCCGACGTCCGCGCACTCGTCGCGGAGTTCGGCGAGGCGGCCGGCGAGGTCGCCGTCGACGACGACGCTCCCGGCGGTCCGACGGCGGTCGTGACCGACCCGTTCGGCAATCAGCTCCGGTTCGCCCAGCCCGCCTAGGCTGACCCCATGGCCGCCACCGGACTGGGGCCGCGCGAGCGGGACGCCGCGATCGCGGCGCTGCGTTCCGAGCCCCTCGACGTGCTCGTCGTCGGCGGCGGCATCGTGGGCACGGGAGCCGCGCTGGATGCGGCGACGCGCGGGCTGCGCACGGGCATCCTGGAGCAGCGGGACTGGGCCAGCGGCACGTCGAGCCGGTCCTCCAAGCTGGTGCACGGCGGCATCCGGTACCTGGAGCAGCTCGACTTCGGCCTCGTGCGCGAGGCGCTCATCGAGCGAGGGCTGCTGCTGCAGCGGATCGCACCGCACCTGGTGCGCCCCGTGCGGTTCATCTACCCGCTCACCGTGCCGCTGATCGAGCGCGCGTACATCGGCGCCGGCATGGCGCTGTACGACCTGTTCAGCTGGACCGGCGGGCGTGCGCCCGGCGTGCCGCACCACCGTCACCTCACCCGCAGGCAGCTGCAGCGGGCGATGCCGAGCCTCAAGCCGGACGTGTTCGTCGGCGGCCTCGCGTACTACGACGGTCAGGTCGACGACGCCCGCTACGTCGCGATGCTGGCGCGCACCGCGGCGTCGTACGGCGCGCACGCGGTCAGCCGGATGCGGGTCGAGGGCTTCCTCAAGGAGGGCGACCGGGTGGTGGGCGTGCGCGCACACGACCTGATCACCGGCGAGCGTTTCGACGTCCGCGCGAAGCAGGTCGTCAACGCCACCGGCGTCTGGACCGACGACCTCGTCGCCCGCGCCGGCGGCATGGGCGGGATGCGGGTGCGCGCGAGCAAGGGCGTGCACCTCGTGGTGCCGCGCGACCGCATCCGCAGCAAGCTCGGCCTGCTGCTGCGCACCGAGAAGAGCGTGCTGTTCGTGATCCCCTGGGGGCGGCACTGGCTCATCGGCACGACCGACACCGAATGGGATCTCGACAAGGCGCATCCGGCCGCGACCGCCGCTGACATCGACTACCTGCTCGAGCACGTCAACCGCGTGCTCGCGACGCCGCTCACCCGCGACGACGTGGAGGGCGTGTACGCGGGCCTGCGGCCGCTGCTGGCCGGCGAGTCCGACGAGACGTCGAAGCTCAGCCGCGAGCACGTGGTGCTCACCGACGTGCCGGGGCTCGTCGTCGTCGCCGGCGGCAAATGGACGACCTACCGCATCATGGCGAAGGACGCGGTGGATGCCGCGGCGGCGGCCCTGGGAGGTGGCGTACCCGAGTCGGTCACCGCCGACATCCCGCTGTTGGGCGCCGAGGGCTACCCGGCGGCCTGGAACGCGCGCTCGACGCTCGCCCGCCGCTCGCGCCTGCCGAAGCAGCGCATCGAGCACCTCCTGCGGCGCTACGGCACCCTGACCACCGAGGTGCTCGACCTGATCGAGCAGCGTCCTGAGCTGGCGCAGCCGCTTCCGGGTGCCGAGGACCACCTGGCCGCCGAGGTCGTCTACGCGGTCGTCGCCGAGGGCGCGCTGCACCTCGACGACGTGCTCGCCCGCCGCACCCGCATCTCGGTCGAGGCGTGGGACCGCGGGGTGGCCGCCGCACCGGTCGCCGCCGGGCTTCTGGCCGCCGAACTCGGCTGGGACGACGACCGCGTCACCCGCGAGGTCGACGCCTGGATCGAGCGGGTGCGGGCCGAACGTGCCAGCCAGCACGAACCCGACGACGAATCGGCCGACCGGGTGCGGCTGCAGGCCCCGGAGATAGCCTGAAGCGAACGGACCGGGGCCGGCATCCCGCGGAAACTAGACTGGGTGCATGGTCGATGTCCGCCGCGTCAAACTCCCCGGAGTGGGAGTGCTGCACACCTTCGTCACAGATGACGGGGGCAAGGTCGGCGTCATCACCCACCGCTCCGGCCACAGCGACCTGATCTCGTTCTCCGAGGCGTCGGACGGCGCCGACGGCGCAAAGGTGTCGCTGCGCCTGGACGAGGACGAGGCCCACACCCTCGCCGAACTGCTCGGCGGCACCCGCATCACGGAATCCCTCTCGAAGCTCGAGACCATCCCCGGCCTCTCCATCGACTGGTTCACCGTCGACTACGAGGATCACATCGCCGGCAAGAAGCTCGGCAACCTCGCGAACCGCGGCGTGGTCGGCCTCACGGTGGTGGCTGTCGTGCGCGGCGACTCGGCGAACCCGGCCCCCGCCGACGACTTCACCGTGTTCCCCGGCGACACCCTCGTGGTGGCCGGCACGCCGGAGAAGGTGGCCAAGGCGTTCAACTTCTACCGCACGGGCGAGATGGCCCCGAAGGTCGGAGCCGACGCGCCACCCGGAAGCTGAGCCGCGCGTGGAAGAAGGCCACCTCGGTGAAGAGCTCCTCGTTCTGGGCCTCCTGTTCCTCATCGCCTACGTGCTCGGCCGGCTGGCCAAGCTCATCGGCCTCCCGGCCATCCCGATCTACATGCTCGTCGGTCTCATCGCGAGCCCGAACTCGACGTTCTTCCCGCTGAGCTTCGAGGCCGCCGACGTCGAGCTCATCGCCGTCTTCGGTCTCATCTTCCTGCTGTTCAATCTCGGGCTCGAGTTCGACCAGGACGAGTTCTACGGCAACGCCGGCAAGCTGCTCATCTCGGGCGGCACCCGCATCCTGATCAATCTGGCGGTCGGGTTCGGCCTCGGGCTCTGGGTCGGCTGGGGGGTGCGCGAGGCGCTCATCATCGCCGGCATGACCGGCGTCAGCTCGAGCGCCATCATCACGAAGCTCCTCATCGAGCTGCGGCGGCTCGCGAACCGCGAGACCCCGACGGTGCTCGGCATCATGGTGCTCGAGGACGTGTTCGTCGCGTTCTACCTCGCCATCGTCGGCGTCATCCTCTCCGGACAGACCGATCCGTGGCCGATCGTCGGGCAGCTGGCGATCTCGTTCACGTTCCTCATCACGATGTTCGCCCTGGCCAGGTTCGGGGGGCGCATCGTCTCGCGCCTGGTGAACACCCGCGACGACGAGCTGTTCACGGTGTTGTTCTTCGGGCTGGCGGTGCTGTTCGCCGGCGTGGGCGAGCTGCTGGGGGTGTCGGATGCGATCGGCGCGTTCCTGATCGGGCTCGTGCTGGGCGCGACCCGGTTCCGCGCGCGCATCGAGCAGCTGGCGCTGCCGCTGCGCGACGTGTTCGCCGCGTTCTTCTTCCTCAACTTCGGGCTCGCGCTCGACGTCACCACCTTCGGCGAGGTCGTCTGGCCGGTCGCCGTGGCCGTGCTGCTCACCCTCGTGGTCAACGGGCTCGGCGGTCAGCTCATCGCCTGGCAGAACGGCCTCACCCGGCGTGAGGGCCTCAACGCGTCCGCGATGCTCACCAACCGCGGCGAGTTCGCGCTCATCCTCGCCACGTTGGCCGCGGGGGCGGGCCTCGATCCGCGGCTCACGCCCTTCGCCGGTCTCTACGTGCTGAGCCTGGCGGTCATCGGGCCGATCCTCGCCGTGAACTCCGAGCGCATCGGGGCGCGGCTGTTCCCGCCGCGCCGGGCCGCCGCCGACCCGGAGCGCGACCTCA
>DATMVL010000267.1:0-16866 GCA_035563175.1 Rhodoglobus sp.
GTGTCGTTCGCGGTCGCCATCCACTTCGCCGGGTTCACCACGTTGTAGTGCGGCTCGAACCCGAGCTCCTCGAGGCGGCGGTCGGCCAGGTACTTCACGTACTGGTTGATGTACGTGGCGTTGAGGCCGAGGATGCCGCCGGGGAGGAGGTCGTGGTTGTACTGCTCCTCCATCTCGACCGCATCCAGGATCATCTGCTTGATCTCGGCCGCGAACTCCTCGGTCTGGAGGTCGGGGTTCTCCTCCAGCACGGTGAGGATCAGGTTGATGCCGAACTTCAGGTGCAGGCTCTCGTCGCGCACGATCCAGTCGACGAGCGAGCCGAAGTTGCGCAGCAGGTTCCGCTGCCGGAACGACAGCGCCACCATGAAGCCCGAGTAGAACCAGATGCCCTCGAGGATGATGTTGTAGGCGACGAGGTTGCGGATGAAGTCCTGCTTGCCCTTCGTCGTCGTGATGTCGAGCGTCTCCTCGGTCATGCGGCGGATGAACTCGACCTCGAAGGCCTCCTTGCGCGCCATCGAGGGGACCTCGACGTGCGAGTTGTAGGCCGCGTCGCGGTCGATCGGGAACGTCTCGAGCACGTACTCGAACGACATGCAGTGGTTGGCCTCCTCCCACATCTGCTTCGCGAGGTACAGGTGCGCCTCGGGAGCGTTGATGTAGGGGTAGACCCCGAAGGCCAGCGCCTTGTTCACGAGCAGCTCGCTGGGGTTGAAGTAGCTGATCAGGAACGTCACGGCGTGACGCTCCTCCTCCGTCATCTTCTTGAAGTCCGCGAGATCCTCACCGAGCTGGATCTCGTTGGGGAACCACGTGTTGGCGACGGCCTGCTCGTACAGGTCCATGGCCCACTGGTACGTCACGGGCTTGAGGAGGAGGCCCTCCTTGATCCCGGTGCCGAGGATCGGCATGTCTCACTCCTTTACTGGCAGCTCTCGCACTGCAGGTCGTCCATGGGGTCCACCGGGACCTCGTACTCGGCGATGCGATCCACGATCACGCACCCGCCTTCGGTGCCAGACCGCCGAACCCGCGACGGGCCGGTGCAGCCGGAGCAACGCCCTCGGCCGCAGCCGGGGCGGCGGCGGACTTCACCAGCTCCTCGGTCTTGTTGACCTTGACCGTGGACTGCTCGGCGGTGTGGCGCGGCTTCATGTGCAGGTAGTAGGTGGTCTTCACTCCACGCTCCCACGCCGCGTAGTAGATGTCCATCATGTCGCCGAGGTCACGGGTCTCGAGGTACATGTTGCGGCTGATCGCCTGGTCGATCCACTTCTGGGCGCGGGCGGCCACCTCGAGGAAAGCGTACGGCGACAGCTGGAAGCTGGTCTTGTAGACCTCCTTGATCGAGTCCGGGATCGTCGGGATGCCCTGGATGTCGCCCTGGCTGCGCAGCACCGCCTCGCGGGTGGACTCCCAGAGCCCGGCGCGCTGCAGGTCGGCGACCAGGTTGCGGTTCACCTCGAGGAACTTGCCGTTGCTGGTCGCGCGGCTGAATATCTGCGCGAACTGCGGGTCGAGGCCCGGCGTGGTGCCGGCGACGAGGCCGATGGATGCGGTGGGCGCGATGGCCATGAGGGTCGCGTTGCGCATGCCGTTCTTCACCTTCGCGCGCAGCCGGTCCCAGTCGAGGCGCATGGTGCGGTCGACCTTGATCGGCACGCCGCGGTCGGCCTCGGTGATGGCGATCGAGTCGAACGGCACGAGGCCCTGCGACCAGCGGCTGCCGGCGAAGTTCGGGTACGAGCCGCGCTCCTGGGCGAGGTCGGCCGACTGGTCGATCGCCGCGTACGAGACGTGCTCCATGATCTCGTCCATGAGGGCGTAGGCCGCCTCCGACTCGTACGAGATGCCGAGCTTCTCGACGACGTCGGTGAAGCCCATGACGCCGAGGCCGATCGCACGGTTCTGGCGGTTGGCGTGGTCGGCCTCGTCGACGCTCGACACCGTGATGTCGATGAGGTTGTCGAGCTGGCGCACGGCGCTGCGGGCGCTCTCCTCGACGAGGTCCCAGTCGAAGCCGAGCACGCCCTGCTCGTTCTGCTTCAGGTGCGTCGACAGGTTGATCGAGGCCAGGTTGCAGACCGCGATGTTGTCGATGTCCTGCGGCAGCGCGATCTCGGTGCACAGGTTCGAGAGGTGGATCGTGCCCGTGTTGTTGTTCAGGGCGCGGTTGTTGATGGTGTCCTTCCAGGTCAGCCACGGGTGGCTGGTGGTCTGGAGCGACATCAGGATGTCCTTGAACTGCGCCCGGGCGGAGATCCGCTTGAACATCCGCATGCGGCCGGCCTCGGCCTCGGCGACGTAGAAGGCGTAGCGCTCCGAGAACTCCTTGCCGTAGAGCTCGTTGAGGTCGGTGACCTCGAGCGGGTCGAACAGGTACCAGTCCTGGTCGTTCTGCACCCGCTTCATGAACTCGTCGGAGATCCAGACCGCGGTGTTGGCGGTGCGGGTGCGGCGGTACGGGTCGCCGGAGTTCTGGCGCAGGTCGAGGAACTCGGGGAAGTCGAGGTGCCAGTTCTCCATGTAGAAGCAGAGGGCGCCGAACTTCTTGCCGCCGCGGCTGACCGCGCGCAGCACCGAGTCGATGGTGTGCATGAACGGGATCGGGCCGGTCGACGAGGTGTTGTTCGAGCGGATCGGCGAGCCCTGGGCGCGCAGCTTGGTGACCGAGAGGCCGATGCCGCCGGTGCCCTTGGTGAGCCACATGACGTCGCGCACGCTCTTGGCGATGTGCTCGATGTCGTCGTGCATCTCCATGACGAAGCAGTTCGACAGCTGCGGGTAGGCGGTGCCGGCGTTGACCAGCGTGGAGCCGGCGGCCAGGTACTCGAGCTTCGACATCTTCTCGTAGAACGAGATGGCGTGGCTGGTGGGGTCGGCCTCGTTGAGCGAGAGGCCCATCGCGATGCGCATCCAGAAGTACTGCGGCACCTCGAGCGGCTCGTTGTTGCGGGCCTTGATGCCGTAGCGGTTGTTGAGGGTGACGACGCCGATGTACTTGAGCAGCTCGTCGCGCGAGGGCTCGAGCACGGCGGCGAGGCGGTCGAGGTCGTAGACGGCGGTGAAGCGGCCGTCGAGCAGCAGCTCGTCGACGCCGCGGCGCACGTAGGCGGCGAAGTGCTCGGCGTGCAGCGCCTTGAGCTCGGCGTCGGTCTGGTAGTCGCCGAGCACGGCCTTGTAGATGGTCTTGAGCAGCAGCCGGGCGGCGACGATGTCGAACGCCGGGTCGTCCTTGACGTTCTGCAGCGCGACCTGGATGACCGCCTCGTCGAGCTGCTGGGTGGTGATGCCGTCGAAGAGCGTGAGCTCGAGCTCGGAGGCGATCTGTGTGACCCAGGTGATGTTCTCGTCGAGGCCGCGGCTGGCGGCTTCGATCGCGAGGTTGATCTTGTTCGCGTCGTACGGCTCCCGCTCGCCGTTGCGCTTGACCACTGTGATTGCCACGGAAATCCGCTCTCCTTCTGCTGCTGAAACTCGGTCGCCGCCCCCGAACGGGCCGTCGATCCCCACCCCGGCTCCGGCGGTCCGATCACTATATCTCGTGGTGCCGACACTCGGAACACACCACATCTTGTGGCGTGTCGTCCACAATTGTGGACAACTCCAGCGACTTCTCCACAGGTTGTGGAGCGATCCGTACCCCGTTCGAGGGTGATCCTCGGCCCGGCCACCGACACCCCGTCGGCTCTGGTGGCGACCGCCGACCTCGGGGCTAGGCTTGATCGGTTATGAAGCGATACGGGAGCCTGCTGAGGGTGCCGGGCGTGGCCCGGCTGCTCTTCTCGCAGCTCCTCGCGCGCTTCCCCGGCGGCATGCTCTCGCTCGGTCTCATCCTGCACATCGAGGCCAGGTACGACTCCTACGGCTCGGCGGGTCTCGTGCTCGCGGGCCTCAGCGTGGGGCAGGCGGTCTCCGGTCCGCTCACCAGCCGGTGGATGGGCCGCTGGGGCATGCGGCCCGTGCTCATCCTCACCACCGCCGTCTGCGCGGTGGCGCTGGTCGTCATCGCGCTCGTGCCGCTGGAGCTGGGCGTCACCGTCGCGGTCGCGCTGCTCGCCGGCCTCTCCTACCCGCCCATCCAGCCGGCGGTGCGCACCATCTACCCGAAGATGGTCAACTCGACCCAGCTGACGCCGCTCTACTCGCTGGACGCGACCGCGCAGGAGGTCATCTGGGTCACCGGTCCCGTACTGGTCACCTTCGTGGGCACCCAGGTCTCCACCGAGCTCGCCATCATGCTCTCGGTGCTGTTCCTGGTCGCCGGCGGCATCTGGTTCATCAGCTCGCCCGAACTCGGCCGGGTGCGCATCCCCCGCAGCAAGCGCCGCTTCGGGGCCGTGCTCGCGCGGCCGGTCGTGCTGCTCACCACCGTCGTCGGTCTGCTGCTGGTCGGCGGGTTCTCGGCCATCGAGACCGCCGTCGTGGCGACCTTCGGCGACCACGGCGCCGAGGCCGGCATCGTGCTCGGCATCTGGTCCATCGCCTCGCTCATCGGCGGGCTCGCGCTCGGCCACAGCCCGATCACGCCGTGGTCGATGGCGCGGCGCCTGGGGCTGATCGCCGCCGGCTCGATCCTCGCGATCGCCGCGTTCGACTTCTGGACCCTGACCGGCGCCCTCGTCATCGCCGGCTTCTGCATCGCCCCCGCGCTGACCGTGATGTTCGCGGTCGTGTCGGCGAGCGTGCGCTTCTCCGACACCGCCGAGGCCTACGGCTGGGTCGGCACCGGTCAGCTGATCGGCGCGGCCGTCGGCTCGGCCATCGCCGGCTTCGTGATCGACGGCGTCGGCGCCGACGGCGGACTGTGGGTGGCCTCGGGGATGCTCGTGCTCGGCACCCTCATCGCGGTCGTGTTCCGGCGCGCCATCCCGGATCTGCGCGGCCGGGACGCGAGCCCGATCCCGGATACCGAGCCGGTGCCGACTCAGCCGAGCTGAGCTGCAGCGAGCGATTCCCGTCAGATTCCGGGCCGTTCCTGCCGGAGTCGCGCTGCCGCTCGGCCGCGACGCTACCGTGACGGGATGACCCGCCGCGCCCTGCTCGTCCACGGCCTGTCGTCCGACTCCTCGTCGTGGTGGCGGGTGCGGACGGCGCTCGAAGCCGACGGCTGGGATGTCGTCGCGCCCGACCTCCTCGGGCACGGCGGCCGGCCGGCATCCTCCGACTACTCGCTCGCCGCATACGCAGGTGATCTGCCGACCGGGCCCTGGGACGCGGTGATCGGCCACTCCCTCGGAGGGGCCGCGACGGTGCTCGCAGCCCAGCGAAGCGGTTTCGCGCGGCGGATCGTGCTGCTCGACCCGGTGCTGGAGGTGCGGGCGGAGGACGAGGCCGCCACCATCGCGGATCAGATCTCCGAGCTCACGCTCGACGAGGCATCCATCGCCGCGGCGAAGCCGCACTGGCATGAGCGCGACCGCGAGGCCAAGCTGCGCGGCGTGCGGACGGTCGACCCGGCGGCCGTCGAGCGCAGCTTCACGGACAACCGGCCCTGGGACGTGACCGAGGCGGCCCGGTCGCTCGCGACGCCGGTGCTCGTGCTGATGGGCGACCCGTCCGTGTACACCATGCTCGACCCGGCGACCGCGGCGACCCTGCCCGCCGAGGTGCGCGTGGTCGCGGGTGCCGGCCATGCGCCGCACCGCGACCGTCCGGCGGAGACGCTCGCGGCGATCCGTTCGTTCCTCGCCGGCTGAGCGCTCACTCCCGCGTCGCGGGCTCCGTCGGACCCGCCTCGGGTGGCGGCTCGACGTCCTCCGGGTTCGGCAGCGTGGTCAGGAAGCGGAAGAACACCAGCGTCAGCACCGTCGCGACGCCGCCGCCGACGAGGAAGGGCAGCGCGAGGTCGACGCGACCGAGCAACCCGCCGAGCAGCGCGCCGAGCGGCATGGTGCCCCAGAGCAGCGTGCGCCAGGTGCCGTGCACCCGGCCCAGCAGCCGGCCCGGGATCATGGTCTGCCGCAGCGACATCACGAGCACGTTCCACACGGTGACGCCGAACGCGGTGAGGAAGTACCCGGTGGCGGTCGACCACACCTGCGGCACCAGGCCGATGAACACCAGCGCGAGCACCGACAGCAGGTTCATCAGCGCCATGGTCATGCCGGTGCCGAAGGTCGTCTTGAGCCGGTTCGCGAACACCGCACCGACCAGGCCGCCGGCCGCGCCGCTCAGCATGAAGACGCCGAACAGCGCCTCGGGCACCCCGAGCCGGTCGAGCACGAACAGCACGAAGCTCGCGACGGCTGCGGAGTGCAGCAGGCCGATGGCGGTGGAGAACAGCCACAGGGTGCGCAGCATCCGGTGCCCGCGCAGGAACCGGAGACCGTCGGCGAACTGCCGGTACCAGGGCGCCGCGTCGCCGGCCTCGGCGAACTGGCGACCCGACGCGACCTTCGGCAGCAGCAGCGCGAGCGCTCCGGCGAGCGCGAACGCGAGCCCGTTCAGACCGAGCGGGATGAGCGCCGACAGCGCGAACAGGGCCGAGGTGAGCGGGCCGGAGACGAAGTTCTGCACCACCTGCTCGGCGCCCTCGATCCGGGAGTTGGCCCGGGGCAGGTCGGCACGGCCGACCACGCTCGGCACCACCGCGCGGATGGCGCCGTCGTACACCGTCTCGAACGTGCCGTAGAGGAAGATCACGACGTAGAGCCACCAGATGGTGAGCGCATCCGTCAGCACCAGCACGAACAGCGCGACACCCAGCAGGGTGCGCACCGCCTGCGCCAGCGCCAGGGCGACCCGCCGGTCGATGCGGTCGATGAGGATGCCCGCCGGGATGGCGAAGAACAGCCACGGCAGCAGCATCAGCGCCGAGATCAGCGAGACCAGCAGCGGATCCTCGGTCAGCCGGGCGGCCAGCAGCGGGATCGCGATGCGCGCGATGCCGTCGCCGAGGCTCGAGGCCAGGTTCGCGGTGAAGATGTTCGCGAACGACGGCCCCAGCGGTGCCGGCGTCACCACCGGCCGTGCACTGCCTCGCGGAAGTAGCGGTCGTAGAGGTCGCGCACCGAGGTGTCGAGGTCGAGCGGCGGCAGGTCGCCGGCGGAGGCGTTGGTCTGCGCCTGGCCGACGTTGCGGGCGCCGGGGATGACCGTGGTGACGCCCGGCAGCTGCGCGATCCATCCCAGCGCGGCGACGACCGGGCTGAGACCGCGCTCGTCGGCGAGGGAGGCGAACTCCTGCGCCGCTGCGACGCCGGTGTCGTAGTCGACGCCGGAGAAGGTCTCGCCCACGTCGAACGCCTCGCCGTTGCGGTTGTAGTTGCGGTGGTCGTCCTCCGAGAACCGGGTCTGCGAGGTGTAGCGGCCGCTCAGCAGCCCGGAGGCCAACGGCACCCGCGCGATCACCGCGACTCCGGCATCCTGCGCCGCCGGCAGCACCTCGTCGAGCGGCTTCAGCCGGAACGCGTTCAGGATGACCTGCACGCTCGCGACGCCCGGTCGCGCGATCGCGAGCAGGGCCTGCTCCGCGGTCTCGACGCTCACGCCGTAGCGCGCGATCGCGCCCTCCGCCACGAGTGTGTCGAGCGCATCGAACACGGCGTCGTCGCGGTACACCTCCGTGGGCGGGCAGTGCAGCTGCACAAGGTCGAGGGTGTCGACGCGCAGGTTGCGGCGTGAGCGGTCGGTCCACTGCCGGAAGTGCTCGAGCGTGTAGTTCTGCGGCACCTGCTCCACCCGCCGGCCCATCTTCGTGGCGACGAACACCCCCGCGTCCGGGCGGTCGGCGAGGTACTGCCCGATCAGCCGCTCGCTGCGGCCGTCGCCGTACACGTCGGCGGTGTCCAGGACGGTGACGCCGGCGGCGACGGCCGCGTCGAGGACGGCCAGGGCATCCTGCTCGTCGACGGAGCCCCAATCGGCGCCGAGCTGCCAGGTGCCGAGGCCGATGACGGAGAAGGGGACGCCGATTCGCGTCGCGGTGCGATGCTGCATCGCTCCAGCCTACGGACCGACCGCGGCAGCGACGACCCTCGCCATCGACGGGCGGATGACGTGGTCGCCGGTGTGCACCCGGTGGGCGGTCACGTTGCGCAGCTGCTCCAGGATGCGGATGCCCGCCGGCGCGAGCAGCGGGTCGAGCGCGCCGTACACGAGCTCCACCGGCACCCGCACCGAGGCGAGGTCGGCGATCGTGGTCTGCGACTGGATGGCGTGCTCGAGCGAGAGCGCGAAGGCGGGCCAGCGATCCTCGGTCACGTCGAGCAGCCCGCGGATGGGCGAGAGCAGCGCGAGCCCGGCGCCGGCCGCCATCGTGAACTGCTTGTTGGCGCGCAGGAAGTCGTAGAGGCGGTCGTAGAGCTCCATGGCAGCGCGATCCCGCCGGTCTCCGACGGTCTCCGGCGGCAGGTACACCGGGGGGCTGACGAGCACCAGCTTCGAGAGGCCGCGAGGATGCCGCGCCGCGTACCGCGTCGCCACCAGCGACCCCAGCGAGTGGCCGACGAGCACGAACGGGTCGCGCAGCCGAAGCGAGCGGATCGTGGCGTGCACCGCCTCGACGTGCTCCTCGATCGTGTAGTGCTCGCCCGGCGGCGAGCCGCCGAAGCCGAGCAGGTCGATGGCGATGACGCGGTGGTCGCCGGCGACCAGCGGCAGGAGGTGCTCGAAGGTCACCGACGACGACGCGATGCCGTGCAGCAGCACGACGGGCGGCCCGGTGCCGGCGTCGACGGCGATGTGCAGTCGCGGTGCGGCATCCCAGAACATGGTCCAAGGCTAGGCATGCGCGGCCGGTCGCGGTCGGCGGGCTGCGCCGTGCAATGTCCCGGCAATGCCCGCTGACGTGCGAATCGCGACGAACGTTGGGTGGTGGCTCCTGCGGCTCGGCTCTAGCGTGAACGCCATGAGGCGCACCATCGCATTCCCTGCCGCACTGCTCGTCGCCGGGCTCGCCCTCGCGGGCTGCTCCGCGGCGCCCGCCTCCGACGAGGCGGTCCCCCTCCCCGACAGCGGGGTCAGGTTCGACGACGGCACGGTCACCGCGCCGGAACTGGTCCAGGGCTCCGCGGGCGGCGCCGAGTCGTCCGAGGCGCTCGACCAGGCCGGTCGCGACATCGTGACCACCGGCTGGGTCACCATCGTGGTGGACGAGCCCATGGACGCCGCGACCGACGCCGTGCGCATCACCGAGTCGGCCGGTGGCCGCGTCGACGGCCGATCCGAGTACGCGCCGACCGGCGGGGACAACGGCAGTGCGACGCTGACGCTGCGCATCCCGGCGGAACGCCTCACCGAGACGCTCGACGAGCTCCGGGAGCTGGGCGACGTGCGCGAGGTCTCGCTGAACTCGAACGACGTGACCATGCAGACGCAGGACGTGCAGGCGCGCATCACGGCGCTGCGGGCATCCATCGACCGTCTGCTGGCGCTGGTCGGCACCGCGACCGACACCGAGGCGCTCATCGCGCTCGAGACCGCGATCTCGGACCGGCAGGCGGAGCTGGAGTCGCTCGAGGCTCAGCAGCGCTCGCTCGAGGACCAGGTCGAGATGTCGACGATCACCCTCACCCTGCAGTCGGTCGCCGAGGCGCCGGTGCGCGAGCCGGACACGTTCCTCTCCGGCCTGATCGCCGGCTGGAACGCGCTGCTCGCGTTCTTCGGCGGGCTCGTCGTCGGATTCGGGGTGCTGCTGCCGTGGCTGGTGCTCGCCGGGCTCGTCGCCGTGGCGGTGCTGCTGATCGTGCGGGCGCTGCGGCGGAAGCCGACGGCTCCGGCGGCGGAGACGCCGGCCCCGCAGACCCCGGGCGAATGAGGCCGGCGGTGCCGGCTCAGCGCGAGGCCGGCACCGCCGCCAGCATGTCCTTCACCATCGGCACCACGGTCGAGCCGTACAGCTCGATCGAGTGCAGCATCCGCTCGTGCGGCAGCGTGCCGGCGCTGTACTTCAGGTCGAAGCGCTGCACGCCGAGCTTGCTCACGGTGTTGAAGATCTTGCGGGCGACCGTCTCCGGCGAGCCGAGGTAGAGCGAGCCGCGCTCGATCTCGTGCCGGTACTCGTCCTTCCCGGCCGGCGGCCAGCCGCGCTCGGCGCCGATGCGGTCGCGCATCACCTTGTGGTGGCTCCAGTACTGCTCGGCGGCCTCGTCGTCGGTGTCGGCGATGTAGCCGGGCGAGTGCACCGCCACGGCGAGGTCGGGCTGCTCCAGCTGGGCGAGCGCTCGGTGGAACAGGTCGACGTACGGGGCGAAGCGCTCCGGGTCGCCGCCGATGATGGCGAGCACGAGCGGCAGGCCGTAGCGGGCCGCGCGCACGACCGACTCGGGGCTGCCGCCCACGCCGATCCAGGTCGGGATGCCGCCGCCGGCGGTGCGCGGGTAGACGCTCTGCTCCTGCAGGCCGGCGCGCAGCCGGCCCTGCCAGGTCACCGGCTTCTCCTCGAGCAGGTGCGAGAACAGGTCGAGCTTCTCCTCGAACAGCTCCTGATACTGCGCCAGGTCGTAGCCGAACAGCGGGAAGGACTCGGTGAACGAGCCGCGACCGAGGATCACCTCGGCCCGCCCGTTCGAGATCGCGTCGACGGTGGCGAAGCGCTGGAAGACGCGCACCGGGTCGTCGGAGCTGAGCACGGTCACCGCGGAGCCGAGGTGGATGCGCTCGGTCACGCTCGCGAGGCCGGCGAGCACCGTCTCGGGCGCGCTGATCGCGAAGTCCTCGCGGTGGTGCTCCCCGACGCCGAAGAAGTCGAGCCCGAGCTCGTCGGCGAGGACGCCCTCCGCGATGACGTTGCGGATGACCTGCGGCTGGTCGACGGGCGTGCCGTCGAGACCGACCGTCACGTCGCCGAAGGTGTCGAGTCCGAACTGCACGTCTGCCATGGTGGCCATCCTTCCAGATGATGGACGTGTCAACTAGACGGTGCGGGCCGGTATTCCCGCGGCTCGTGGCGGCGCCGTCGATCCACGTATCACGATGGCTGCGGGCACGATGACCCGCACCGGCTCGCGCCCGGGGTCGGAGATCCGCTCGATCAGCATCGACACGGCTTCGGCTCCGAGCCGCGCGGCGTCCTGTGCGACGGCGGTGACGCCGGGCTCGACGATCCGCATCCATCTGGCGTCGTCGAAGGCGATCAGGCTCAGTCGATCGGGAAGGCCCACTCCGAGTTCGGCTGCCGCACGCCAGATCCGCTCGGCGATGCTGCTGTTGACGGCCAGCACCGCGGTCGGGTCGGCGCTCGAGGCGAGCAGACGACGCACGTCGTCCGTCACCGCTTCGCTCGAGGCGGTGACGACGAGGGACGGCTCCGGGACGAGGCCGGCTGCCTCGAGCGCTTCCACGTACCCGGCGTGCCGTTCGCGGGCGGTGCTCCACTCGGTCTCGTCCATCACGAAGGCGATGCGCCGATGACCGAGCTCCAGCAGATGCTCGGTGGCAGCTCGAGCGGCAGCGCGATCATCGTTGAGCACCGCGTCACCGTCGCCGAACACGCGATCGACCTCGACCACCGGGACGCGTCGCCGACGGAGGAAATCGGCCGCGGCATCCGACGCCGGGGTCAGCACCACGCCGGCCACCCTGAGACCCACCAGCGCGTTCACGGCGTCGAGCTCACCCAGCCGGTTCCCGCCGTCCTCCACGAGCATCATGGTGTATCCGGCCTGTCGCGCACGGCGGCCGGCCCCGGATGCCATCTCGGCATAGAAGCTGCTGCGCAGATCCGAGACCATGACGCCGATGACCAGGCTGGAACGCTGCTTGAGGCCGCGAGCCGTGACGTCGACCACGTAGCCCAGCTCGTCGGCCGCACGACGAACCCGGATGCGCACGGTCTCGGCGACGTATCCGCTGCCGGAGAGCGCCCGTGAGGTGGTCGACAGTGAGACGCCGGCCGACCGTGCCACATCTTTCATCGTCACGCGCGCGCTGCGCTCGCCGGGTGCGCTCATGTGCCTCGCCTGCTCGATCGGCCCGCCCGCGCGAGTCGGTGAGCCGAGCCTATCGGCCACGCGATGCCTCACAGCAGGGCCTTCTTTCCGGCCATCCGCCTCTCGAGCGCCGACCGGAGCGCGACCGAAGCAGGCCGAACGCCTCTTGTCGAGCCCCTTGCCGCTTCTACGACTCCTTCATAAGGTCGGGGCGACGTCGGGAAGTGGAACCGATACCACTTCTCCTGCCGAGGGATCGAGGAACGATGAGCCGCTGTCGGATCGAGAGGCGCGGCCGCGTCGCGCTCGCCACATTCCGCGAGCCGGCATGACCCTCACGAAGGATCGCGCTGTCGCCGATGCTGCGGGGGCCGACGAGCGGACGTCCACGGAGAAGCGACCCGGCCACAAGGCGAAGAAGTACAACCGCAAGGAGGCGATCGCGGGCTACCTCTTCGTCGCACCGTGGGTGATCGGGTTCCTGATCTTCACGCTCGGCGCGATGATCTACAGCCTGGTGATCTCGTTCAGTCACTACCAGCTCGCGACCAACACCGCGCGCCCTGCCGGCTTCTCGAACTACGAGGCGCTGGTGCAGGACCCGAAGGTCATGATGTCGCTCGGCAACACCCTGTACTTCGCGATCCTCGCGGTGCCGTTGCAGATCATCTTCGCGCTGCTGCTCGCGATGCTGCTCAACAACGCGACCAAGGGCTCCGCCTTCTTCCGCACCGTCTACTATCTGCCGAAGATGACCCCGGCGGTCGCGACCGCGGCGGTGTTCTTCCTGCTGCTGAACGGCAATCAGGGCGCGATCAACAAGGGGTTGGCCGCCATCGGCATCCAGGGGCCCCAGTGGCTGCTCGATCCGGACTGGGTGAAGCCGTCGATCGTGATCATGACCCTGTGGGGCGTCAGCGGCACCATGGTCATCTTCCTCGCTGCGCTCAAGAACGTGCCGCGCGACCTCTACGAGGTGGCCGAGCTCGACGGCGCAGGGCCGGTACGGCGGTTCTTCTCCATCACCCTGCCGATGATCTCCGGTCCGATGTTCTTCAACGTGCTGGTGCTGACCATCGCGGCGCTGCAGACGTTCGATGAGGCGTATCTGCTCTTCTACCGGGACACCGTGCAAGCGGCGCCGGACGCGTCCCTGTTCTACGCCGTCTACCTGTTCCAGCAGGCGTTCCGCCAGTTCAACTTCGGCTTCGCGTCGGCCATGGCTTGGCTGATCTTCGTGATCATCATGATCATCTCGCTGATCCAGGTGCGGGTCGGCAATCGATTCGTGTACTACGAGAGCGAGCGCTGATGACCGTCGACACCTCCGCCGCCGCGCCGACCCTCTCGAGCGCGGGCCGCGAGAAGCCGAGCATGACCCGCAAGCCGCGCCGAACCGCGGGCGGCATCGTCTGGCAGGTGCTGCAGTGGGTGCCGCTCGTCGGGTTCTCGCTGCTGTTCATCTACCCGTTCGCGTGGCTGCTCGCGGCGAGCTTCAAGCCGCGCGGTCAGGTCTTCGACAACGCGCTCATCCCCCGCACGTTCCAGCCCGAGAACTACGCGCAGGTGTGGAACGAGCTGCCGCTGCTGAACTGGCTGGGCAACAGCCTGTTCATCGCCATCCTCGCCGCGACGCTCGTGACGGTGATGAGCTCGATCGTCGCGTTCGGGTTCGCGTACTTCAAGTTCCCGGGCCGCGGCATCCTCTTCGGCATCGTGCTCGCCACGATGATGCTGCCCGGTGCCGTCACGCTCGTGCCGCAGTTCCTCATCTGGAACAACCTCGGCCTCGTCGGCACCAATGTGCCGCTGTGGGGCATGAACCTCTTCGGCTCGGCGTTCTACATCTTCCTGCAACGCCAGTTCTTCCTCGGCCTGCCGCGCGAGATCTTCGAGGCCGCGCGCGTCGACGGGGTCGGCTATTGGGGCCTGTTCTGGCGGATGGCCTTCCCGCTGTCGGTCCCGTCATTCGTGATCGTGTTCCTGTTCGAGTTCCAGGCGAGCTGGAACAACCTCCAGGCGGGCCTGATCTATCTGAACGCGGGATCGGAGGAGGGCTACACGGTGCCGCTCGGCATCGCCTCCGCGATGACCAAGTACAGCCCGACGAACGGCGGGCACGGCGACTACCAGTTCGTCATGGTCGCCGCCCTGCTCGTGACACTGCCGATGATCCTGCTGTTCGCGTTCGGGCAGCGGTACTTCGTCGAGGGAGTGGCCACCGCCGGCCGCAAGGGCTGACTTCAGCCACGGCGACCGTCGTCGGCGGTCACGCCAGCACGACACCAAGAGAAAGAGGGCAACTGATGAAGAAGACCAGGAAAGCGCTCGTCGCCGTCACGGCCGGCGTGACGCTGTTCGCGCTCACCGCCTGCGGCGGGGGCGGGGGTGGTACAGGCGCCACCGAGTTCACCGATGAGATCGAGGGCACGCTGAACGTGTGGGGCTTCGAGAACGCGGACGAGGTCGGCACCTCCCGCGTCGAGGTCGCCGATGCGGCGGTCGGCGAGTCCGACGTCACGGTCGAGATCGAGGCGGCCGCCTTCGACGCGCAGAAGTTCACCACGCGTGCAGCGAGCGGCAACGTGCCCGATGTCGTGCAGATGGACCGCCAGTTCGTCGCGACGTACGCCGCCCAGGGCCTGATCGTGCCGTTGGAAGAGTGCTTCGCGCTCTACGACCTCGACCCGGACGAACGCTGGTACCCGCAGGTCGTGGACGACGTCACATACGACGACCAGGTGTGGGCCGTGCCGCAGTTCTACCAGCCGCCGGCGATCCTGCTGAACCAGCGGGTCATGGACGAGGCGGGCGTGACGGCCGAGGACATGGACACCTCGAACCCGGAGGCCTTCCTGGCTGCCGTCGAGGCGATGACCGTCATGGACGGCGCGAACCCGACGCGCATGGGCTTCGATCCGCAGGGTCCGACGAAGGCCGGGCTGTGGATGCTGAGCTTCGGCGGGCAGACGATCAATGAGGACGGCGAGCCGGCCCTCGACGACCCGGCCAACGTCGAGGCGGTCGAGTTCCTCAAGTCGATCTACGACCTGCAGGGCGGCTACGCCAACGCGAAGAGCTTCGTGGACTCGTTCGACATCTTCGGGGACAACAACTCGTTCGTCGCCGACCAGGTCGGCGGAGCGGTCTTCGACCAGTGGTACGTCAACGTGCTGACGCCGTACGCCGAGCAGGTGCAGATCAACGCGGTGCCGGTGCACTCTCAGGAGGGCGAGCCGTTCACCGTCGCCGCCGGCTCGTCGTTCGTCATCCCCGCCGGCGCCGAGAACCCCTCGGCGGCATGCCGATGGCTGCTCGAGCTCACGTCGCAGGAGGCGTGGCTGGCGGCGGGCGAGGCGCGCAACGCGACGACGATCGACGACCCGGACCGCAACGGCATCAACGCCGGGGTGTTCACCGGTTCGCCGGCGGCGGACCAGGCCATCCGGGATGAGTTCGTCGTCGAGTCGGCCTTCCCCGGCTTCGACCAGACCATCGCCACGTACTACGACGTCGCGGCGGAGGGGGAGTCGTTCGGCTCCTCGCCGGCCGGTCAGCAGATCCAGACGGAGCTGCAGAACGCGGTGACCGCGGCGCTGCTCGGCGAGAAGTCCACCGAGGACGCCCTCGCCGACGCGCAGGACGCCGCGATGCGCGCCTACAACCAGGTCGCCGGCGGCTGATCGATCGCACAGCGAGGGGCGGGCGACCGGGAGGTCGCCCGCCCCTTCGTCGTTGCGACTTCAGGCCGCGTGCCGCCCACGGCGGCCGAGGTGCCCGTCGTGCAGCTCGAGCACCCGGTCGGCCCGCTCGGCCATCGCCGGGTCGTGCGTCGAGACGATCGCGGCGACGCCCTCGGCGTGCACCAGCGAGGCGATGAGATCCATCATCACCGCGGCGGTGCCGCTGTCGAGCTGGCCGGTGGGCTCGTCCGCGATGAGCAGCCCGGGCCGGTTGGCGAGGGCCCGGGCGATCCCGACCCGCTGCTGCTGACCACCGGAGAGCTCGTAGGGCCGCTGCTCGGCGTGCGCCGCGAGCCCGACCAGCTCCAGCAGCTCGCGCACCCTGGCGTCGCGGTCGGCCGCGGGCATCCGGGCCAGCCGCAGCGGCACCTCGATGTTCTCGGCCGCCGACAGCACGGGGATGAGCCCGAACGACTGGAAGACGTAGCCGAGCGAGTCGCGGCGTATGGCGGCCAGCTCGTCCTCGCTCATCGCGGTCAGCTCGCGGTCGCCCAGCCGCACGGTGCCGGCGGTCGGGCGGTCGAGCCCGCCGAGCAGGTTGAGCAGCGTCGTCTTGCCCGAGCCCGATGGGCCGCGCAGCACGACGAGCTCGCCCGGGTGCACCTCGAGGGTGGCCTCGACCAGCGCGTGGACCGCCGCGTCGCCCGAGCCGTACGTGCGAGTCAGCCCCTCGCCGCGTGCGATCACCGCTCCTCCTCCTGCCGCTGCTGCTGCGTCGGGAACACGTCGACCCGATCCTCCTCGAGCGCGAGCCGCACCCGGTCCTTCATGCCGAGCGCGGCGATGTAGTCCTGCGGCAGCTGAAGCCGGCCGACCCGGTCGAGCACCGCGAACTCCTCGGCGATGTGCTCCTCGACGCCGTGCTCATCGACGGTGGTGCGACGCAGCACCTCGGTGGCAGTTCGTCCGTCGCGGATCTGCACGGTGCGCCGCACATGCTCCGAGACGCCCGGGTCGTGCGTCACGATGAGGGTGGTCACCCCGAGCTCCTCGTTGACGCCGCGCATCGCCTCGAGCACATTCGCGGAGTTCGCCTCGTCGAGCTCGCCGGTGGGCTCGTCGGCGAGCAGCACCCGGGGCTCGTTCGACAGGGCCACCGCGATCGCGACCCGCTGCTGCTCGCCACCGGACATCGCCGCCGGCCGCCGGTCGCGCACGTGCCCGACCGACAGCAGCCCGAGCAGGTCGTCGATGCGCTGCTTGCGGCCCTTGGTGCCGGCGACCGACATCGCGAGCTCGAGGTTCTCG
>DATMVL010000268.1:0-3074 GCA_035563175.1 Rhodoglobus sp.
TCCGGGTCGCCGTACCAGGCCTCCCGGTCGGCGAACGCGAGCTTCGCCACCTCGGTCACCGTGTGGATCTGCTGCGCCGACGCCGGCTCGCCCACCTCGAGCTGCTCGAGCATGAGCAGCTGCTGCAGCAGCACGGGACCCTGCCCCCACGGGCCGGTCTTCGCGACCGTGACGCCCGCGAACTCCGCCGTGGCGGGCTCCTCGTAGCCGGGCCGCCAGCCCGCGAGGTCGTCGGCGGTGAGCAGACCGGCGTGGGCCTCGCCCGACGAGTCCATCGCGGGCTGCCGCACCCAGGCATCCGCCGCCTCGGCGACGAAGCCGCGGTAGAAGAGGTCGATCGCCCGCTCGATCTGCTGCTCGCGACCGCCGCCGGCCGACTCGCGCAGCAGCCGTTCGAGCGTGTCGGCGAGCGCGGGGTTGGCGAATCTCGAGCCCGGCTCCGGCACGCGGCCGCCCGGCAGGTACACCTCGGCCGAGGTGGTCCAGTGCTCGCGGAACAGCTCGTCGACCGCCGCGATCGTCTGCGACGCCTGCGGCAGCAGCGGATGCCCGTCCCGGGCGTACCCGATGGCGAAGCGCAGGACGCGCTCGAGCGGCAGCGTGCCGTGGTCGGCGAGCATCCGCATCCAGGCGCCGAACGCGCCGGGGACCACCGCCGCCAGGTGACCGGTGCCCGGCACCAGGTCGAGCCCGAGGGCGCGATAGGCGTCGATGGTGGCGGCGGCCGGCGAAACGCCCTGCCCGCACAGCACCCACGCGCGCTGGGAGCGGGCGTCGAAGCCGAGGATCGGCGCGTCGCCGCCGAGCCCGTTGAGGTGCGGCTCCACGACGTGCAGGGTGAGCCCCGCGGCCACCGCCGCGTCGAACGCGTTGCCGCCCTCCTCGAGCACCGCCATGCCGGCGGCGGACGCGAGCCAGTGCGTCGACGCGACCATGCCGAAGGTGCCGGTGAGCTGCGGGCGGGTGGTGAAGGTCATGGTCTCAATCGAACAGCAGCGCGCGCAGTTCGCTCTCGGCGGCGTGCAGCCGGTTCGGATCGATCGTGCGGCCGTGATCGAAGTGGTCGATGACGCGCGGGTCGATGTAGCTGGTGCGGGCGACCGACGGGGTGTTGCCGAGCTGGGCGGCGACCTCCTTCACCGCGGCGTTCACCACGCGCTTGCGAGCGGTCGGCGACCTCTGCGGACCGGCTTTCGCCAGCTCGACGGCGGCGGCGACGGTGCCGTGCAGCGTGCGGAAGTCCTTGGCGGTGAAGTCGCCCCCGGTGCGCTCGCGCACGTAATCGTTGATGTCCTCGGCGGCGACCGGGTGCCACTCCCCTTCCTCTTTGTAGGCGAGCAGCCGCGCGTTGGGCTCGCGCCGCTTGAGGTTGCGCACCAGGGGTGCCAGGTCGGGGTCCCGCAGCGACAGGGACCACTCCTGGCCGCTCTTGCCCGGGAACTCGAGCGTGATGGTGTCCTTGCGCACGTCGGCGTGCGCGCACAGCAGCGTCGACAGCCCGTGACTGCCGTGCTGCAGCGCATAGCGCTCGGAGCCCACCCGCAGGAAGCCGGTGTCGAGCATCCGGAACCCGGCCGCCAACGCGCGCCGGCGGGTCAGGCCGTCGCCGCGGAGGTCCATGGTGACCATGCGGCGCGCGCCCGGCAGCGACTCGGCGAGCGCAAGGGCCCGGTCGAACTTGAGGCGGTCCTGCCGCACCCGCCACTCCGGGTGGTACAGATACTGCCGCCGGCCGGCGCTGTCGGTGCCCATCGCCTGGATGTGCCCGTTCTGGAACGGGGCGATCCACACGTCGGTCCACGCCGGCGGGATCGCGAGCGCCTCGATCCGCTCGCGGGTCTCGGCATCCACCGTCTGACCGTTCCCGTCGCGGTAGGTGAACCCCTTGCCGGCCCGGATGCGGCGGATGCCCGGCCCGCTGCTGTTGCTGCGGCGGAGTCTGGGCACCCGATCAGGCTATGCCGTGACTGCCCGCGGCCCGCGGGGGCTTGACGGGCGATGGACGGGCGAAGCCCACCTCACTGCACACCGCGAACGCGCCAGGCCGCGAGGGCGGATGCCGCCGCCGCCGCCAGCGCGAAAAGGAACAACGCGTCGTATCCGCCGCTCGCCAACACGATCGCACCGGCGAGAGCGGGCGCGATCGCCTGCGCGGCGTTCACGACCACGTTGACCAGCCCGAGATCGCGGCCGGCATGGTCGTCGCGACCAGGCAGCACCTCCGCGAGCAGCGCGGTGGCCACCGAGAGGTGCATCCCGAGTCCGAAGCCCTGCAGCGCGGCGAACAGGAACATCGCCGGCAGCACCGGTGCGATCACCGGCACCAGCATCCCGAACCCGAAGACGAAGCTCGCGGCCACAAGGAGCGCGCGTCGCCGGCCCAGGCGGTCGCTGGCCCAGCCTGAGACCAGCGCTGCGACCAGCAGGCCCACCAGGCCGGTGGCGGTGAGCCCGCTCACCAGCAGGGGGGCGGCCCCACCCGATACCCCGATGTGGTCCGTGAGCACGTACAGCAGGTACACGCTGACCGACTGCTGCCCGAGCGTGAAGGCGAAGCGCGCCGCGACAGCCCACACGAAGTCCGGATGCCGGTGGAGTGCGAGGCCCTGCATCCAGCCTGCGGCGCCGGCGGGCTCGACGACGGGGCGGAACGGAACGCGCCGGCCGGCGAGCGCGAACGCCAGCGCCCCACCGAGAGCGACTGCGGCGACCGTCGCGAAGGCCACACGCGGAGAGGCGGCGAGCACGCCGGCCAGCACGGCCCCGACACCGGTTCCGATCGCCACGCTCGCGGCGAGCGCTCCGCTGGGCCCCCCTCTGCGGCCCCGCGGGAATTCGTCGACGAGCGACGACGACAGCGTGATGTCGACCGCGTTGAGGGCGAACTGCCCGACGGCCCAGAGGACGCAGAGCGCGAACACCGCGCCGGCCCAGCCCATCAGCGCCACCGCGGCCGCGCCGACGGCTGCGCCGGCGAGCATCCAGGGAACACGGCCTCCGAAACGCGCCCTCGTGCGATCGCTCAACGCACCCACAAGCGGCTGTGCCACGAGCGTGACCGCGAACGACACGGA
>DATMVL010000269.1:0-6574 GCA_035563175.1 Rhodoglobus sp.
GAGCAGCACCAGGATCGAGGTGACGAGCACGTTCCAGGAGAAGATCGACATCCGGAACATGGTCATGCCGGGGGCGCGCATCGTGATGATCGTGGTGATGAAGTTCACCGCGCCGAGGATGGTGCCGAAGCCGGAGAGCGCGAGGCCGAACACCCACAGGTTGCCGCCGTAGCCGGGCGAGAACGTGGTGCTCGACAGCGGCGCGTACGCGAACCACCCGAAGGACGCCGCGCCCTGCGGGGTGAGGAAGCCGGCGACCGCGATGAGCGAGCCGAAGCTGTAGAGCCAGTAGGCGAACGCGTTCAGTCGCGGGAAGGCGACGTCGGGGGCGCCGATCTGCAGCGGCATGAGCACATTCACGAAGCCCGCGAACAGCGGCGTCGCGAACATCAGCAGCATGATCGTGCCGTGCATGGTGAACAGCTGGTTGTACTGCTCGCCGGTGGGCACGATCGACAGACCGGGCTCGAACAGCTGCGCGCGGATGACCAGCGCCATCACGCCGCCCAGCAGGAAGTACAGGAACGACGTGATCAGGTACAGGTAGCCGATGGTCTTGTGGTCGGTGGTGGTGATCCACTTCACGATCACGTTGCCCTTGCGCTCGACACTCGTGGTGCCGAAGGGCGCCGCGGGTGCGGCGGTGGGGCGCGAGACGGTGGTCGTCACGGCTGCTCCTCGCTCTCCTGGTCGGAGCTGCCGTTGCCCGGCAGGTTCTGATTCACGTTGTAGCTCGCGTCGAGCTGGCCTTCGTTGCCGGCGTCGCGGAGGCTCTCGATGTAGTCCTCGTACTCGTCCTGCGAGACGACCTCGACGGTGAAGAGCATGTTCGCGTGGTACTCGCCGCACAGCTCCGCGCACTTGCCCTGGTAGACGCCCTCCTTGGTGGGCGTGAAGTACATGTAGTTGCTCTTGCCCGGGATCATGTCCTTCTTGTAAAGGAACTCCACGACCCAGAACGAGTGGATGACGTCACGCGACTCGACCGCGATCTCGACCGACTGGTCGACCGGCAGCACGAGCACGGGCAGGTTCTCGGAGTCGAGCTGACCATCCTGCTTCGCCTCGGCCTGCACGCCCGCGAAGTAGACGTTCTCGTCGACGTAGTTGAAGTCCCACGACCAGCGCTTGCCGAAGACCTCGATGCGCACGTCGGGGTCGGGGTTCGGGGTCTCGATGATCGCCTGGTCGCGCGCGGTGAACGCGAAGAAGCCCATCACCAGGATGAGCGGCACGATCGTGTAGAAGACCTCGATCGGCAGGTTGTAGCGCAGCTGCACGGGCAGGCCGGTCTGGCCCTTCCGGCGGCGGTACGCCACGGCGGCCCAGATGATGAGCCCCCAGGTGATCACACCCACGACCAGCAGCACGATCCAGGACGTCGTCCAGAGACCGATGGTACGGGCGGTGTGGTTCGTGGTCTCGGCGTCGCCGGGAAGCCAGCCCTGCAGCTGCTCCTGGCTGCAGCCTGCCAGCACCACCATGGCGGCGATCCCGATGGGGATCGCAGCCCAGCGAAGACGTCGGTTAGCGCGCACCTGGAACCTCTCGATACTGCCGGACGGTACCCGACCACTCTAGCCTGCGCCGACGGCGACCCCGACCCGACGCCGCCGCACGGCGGAACGAAGAACGCGCCCCGCAGGGCGCGTCTTCCGGGGGCGGGATGACCCGCCCGGGCGATCGACCTGCGCGGTCACCCCGGTCACATCGCTCGCCCGCCGGAGCGAGCGACCGGCGCGGTCGCTCCGGCGAATGCGCGCCGCGGGAGCGGCGGCGCGCCGACCAGCTCAGTGGAACGAATCGCCGCAGGCGCAGCTGCCCTGGGCGTTGGGGTTGTCGATGGTGAAGCCCTGCTTCTGGATGGTGTCCTCGAAGTCGATCGAGGCGCCCTCCAGGTAGGGCACGCTCATCTTGTCGACGACGACCTCCACGCCGTCGCCGAACTCGCGGACGGCGTCGCCGTCGAGGGAGCGCTCGTCGAAGTAGAGCTGGTAGATCAGCCCCGAGCATCCGCCCGGCTGCACGGCCAGGCGCAGCCGCAGGTCGTCGCGACCCTCCTGCACGATGAGGTTGCGCACCTTCGTCGCCGCGGCCTCGGTCAGGTTCACGCCGTGCGTCGGGGTCGCGGTCTCGGGGGCGATGGCGGTGTCGGTCATGTCCACAATGCTACGCCCGGCTCTCGAGCTTCGCGAGGAGCACGGCCTCGGTGAGGATGGCGCGGCGGAAGACTCCCAGGTGCAGCGACTCGTTGGGGCTGTGCGCACGCGAGTCCGGATCCTCCACCCCGGTGACGAGGATCTGCGCGTCCGGGAACACCTCGACCAGGTCGGCGATGAACGGGATCGAGCCGCCGATGCCGGTTTCGAGCGCCGCGGCATCCCAAGCCTGCTCCATCGCGTCCTTCGCCTCCGCGACCGCCCACCCCGACGTGTCGACGAGGAAGCCGTCACCGCGGTCGGCGTCGGCGATGGTGAGATGCGCACCGAACGGCGCATTGGCCCGCAGGTGCGCCTCGAGCGCGCGGAAGGCCTCGGCTGACGACTGCCCGGGTGCGATGCGGGCGCTGAGCTTCACGGTCACCGAGGGGACGAGTGTGTTGGACGCGTTGAGCACCGTGGGCGCGTCGATGCCGGTGATCGTGATGGCCGGTTGGTTCCACATGCGGGACAGCACCGGTCCGCGGCCGATGGGCGTCACCCCGTCGAGGAAGGCCGCCTCGTCGGCGAGCTTCTCCTCGGTGTAGTCGGGCGTGGCGGCCTCGCGCGCGACGAGGCCCTCGACGGCCACCGCACCGTCGGCATCCCACAGCGTGTCGAGCAGGCGGATGGCCGCGAGCATCGCGTCGGGCGCCGCTCCGCCGTACATGCCGGAGTGCGACGCGTGCTCGAGCGTCGCCACGGTGAGCTTGAAGGTCACGTTGCCGCGCAGCCCCACGGTGAGCGCCGGGGTCGCCTCATCCCAGTTGTCCGAGTCGGCGACCACGATGACGTCGGCGGCGAGCCGGTCGCGGTACTTCGTGATGAAGTTCTTGAACGAGCGGGAGCCGAACTCCTCCTCGCCTTCGAAGAACGCGACGAGGCCGAGGTCGAAGTCGGCGCCGACCACCTCGGTGAAGGCGCGGATCGCGGCGACGTGCGCCATCACGCCCGCCTTGTCGTCGGCGGCGCCGCGGCCGTACAGCCGGTCGCCGCGCACGGTGGGCTCGAACGGTGCCGACTCCCAGTCGTCGGCGGCGCCGGGGGGCTGCACGTCGTGGTGCGCGTACAGCAGGATGGTCGGCTTGCCGTTGCGGGCGGCCCGGGTCGCCAGCACGGCCGGCTGCCCCTCGCGGCTCTCGTCGATGGCGGCGGTGGCGAGCTCGACGCTGTCGAACACCCCGGTGCCCTCGAGCAGGGCCTTGGCGGCCTCGGCGCTGCGGCGCACCTCGGCGGGGTCGAAGCCGTCCCAGGAGACCGACGGGATGCGCACCAGCGAGCCCAGATCCGCGATCGCCGTCGGCAGACCCGCCTGCACCGCCTCGCGGAGCTGATCGAGGGCTGGGTGCGGCTGCGTGGCGTCGGTCATGCGGGTAATCTTAAGGCTCGACAGAACGAGGATCCCGTGGCCAGAACCACCCCGACCGAGCCGGCGACGACGCCGGAGCCGCCCGTCGCGGGCAAGGGACAGCCGACGCCCACCCGCCGCGAGAAGGAGCTGGCGCGCAAGAGACCGCTCGTCTCCAACGACCGCGCGGCCGCCCGCAAGGCATCCCGCGAGGCGATGGCGGCGCAGCGCGAGCGCGCCCGCATCGGACTCGCCAACGGCGAGGAGAAGTACCTGCCGATGCGCGACCGCGGTCCGCAGAAGCGCTTCGTGCGCGACTACGTGGACGCGCGGTTCTCGGTCGGCGAGCTGCTCATCCCGGTGATGTTCGTGATCATCATCCTGACGTTCTTCCCGCAGCCCGAGGTGCAGTTCTTCTCGATCATCGCGCTGTGGGCGTTCTTCATCGTGGCCGTGATCGACGTGGTCATCCTCGGCTTCCTCCTGCGCCGCAAGCTCGCCGCGCGCTTCGGCGCCGAACGCGTGGAGCGGGTGCGCTGGTACGCCGCGATGCGCGCCCTGCAGCTGCGCCCGATGCGCCTGCCGAAGCCCCAGGTCAAGCGCCGCCAGTACCCCGCCTGACGCGGGCGTCAGCGGACGCGCGACGTCGGTGCCGGCCCGCGCGCCGTCTCACGCCGATCGGAATGCGCCCGCTCGCCGGTGACACCGCCGACCGTCGCCGCGACAACCGATTCGTGCTGAATGGCTCGCGCGGCAGGCCCGGAGCGCCGTTCCGCACGAATCGGGTCGGATGCCGCTCGGCTGCCGCCACAGCGGCTCGTGCGGAACGGCTCTGCCGCAGCCGCGCGAGCGCCATTCCGACGAACGAGTTCGGCGGCCCTCCGCAGCCGGCGTCGGGCGCACCGGCGTCGAACGCACCGCACTGCTCCGGGCGGCTCAGCCCCGCAGCCGCAGCAGCCCGCGGTTGATCTGCCGCGCCCACAGCGGGCCGCGGTACAGGAACGCGGTGTAGCCCTGCACCAGGGTGGCGCCGGCCTCGAGGCGCTCGGCGACGTCGGCGGCGGTCTCGACGCCGCCGACCGAGATGACGCAGAAGTCCGCGGGGACGACCGAGCGCAGCAGGCGCAGCAGCTGCAGCGACCGGGCGGCGACCGGGGGGCCGGAGAGTCCGCCCGCGCCGGCGGCCTCCACGACCGACGCCGCCGTGCGCAGCCCGGCGCGTGACAGCGTCGTGTTGGTGGCGATGATGCCGTCCAGGATGCGGGCGGCGAGCCGGGCGATCCGCTCGGCTTGGTCGTCGGTGAGGTCGGGCGCGATCTTGACCAGCACGGGGGTGCCGCCGGCGGCATCCTTCACCGCGGTCAGCAGCGGCTCGAGCCGGTCGAGCTCCTGCAGGCCGCGCAGCCCCGGCGTGTTCGGCGACGAGACGTTGACCACGAGGTAGTCGGCGTGCGGTGCGAGGGCACGGGTGCTCTCGAGGTAGTCGTCGGTGGCGGCGTCGACGTCGACCACGCGGGACTTGCCGATGTTGATCCCGACGACCGGTCGGTCACGCCGTGAGGTCGCCCGTCGCAGGACGGCGGCGGCCGCCGCGGCGCCGTGGTTGTTGAAGCCCATGCGGTTGATGACGGCGCGGTCGGGGATGAGCCGGAACAGTCGCGGTCGCGGGTTGCCGGGTTGGGCCCGCGCGGTGATGGTGCCGACCTCGACGTGCCCGAAGCCGAGCCGGCCGAGCCCGCGGACCCCGGTGCCCTCCTTGTCGAAGCCGGCGGCGACGCCGAACGGCGACGCGAAGTCGAGCCCGAGGGCGCGTACCCGCAGCGAGGGATGCGGACGCTCGATCGCGAACGGCAGCGCGCGGATCACGGCGAACGCCAGGCGATGCGCGGTCTCCGGGTCGAAGCGGCTCAGGACGAGACGGAACAGGAGACGGTACATGCCGTGCCCAGGTTAGCGGTCGGCGGGCTCTTCGGCGGCGTGGTGGTCGACGCGTAGGAGCGTGATGGCGGCCTCGAAGTCCTCGAGCGAGTCGAACGCCTGGTAGACGCTCGCGAACCGCAGGTAGGCGACCTCGTCGAGTTCGCGCAGCGGGCCGAGGATGGCGAGACCGATCTCGTTCGCCTCGACCTGAGCGGCGCCGGTGGCGCGGATGGTCTCCTCGACCTTCTGGGCGAGCACCGCGAGGTCGGTGTCGGTGACCGGCCGCCCCTGGCACGCCTTCCGGACGCCGGAGACGATCTTCTCGCGACTGAACGGCTCGACCACGCCGTTGCGCTTGATCACGCTGAGCGACGCGGTCTCGGTGGTCGAGAACCGCCGGCCGCACTCGGGGCACTGGCGGCGGCGGCGGATCGACAGGCCGTCGTCGCTCGTCCTCGAGTCGATGACGCGGCTGTCAGGATGCCGGCAGAAGGGGCAGTACATGGTGCTGTCGAGGATACCGTCAGCGGTCGAAGCGCGCCTGGACGGCGTCGCCGTGCGCGGGCAGCTGTTCCGCCGCGCTGAGGGCGACGATCCGGTCGCGCACCACGCCGAGCGCCTCGTGCGAATAGCGCACCACCTGCTGCGGTCGCAGGAACGTGTACGCCCCGAGCCCGGACGAGAAGCGGGACTGCCCGCCGGTCGGCAGCACGTGGTTCGAGCCGGCCAGGTAGTCGCCGAGACTCACCGGCGAGTCGGCGCCGACGAAGATCGCGCCGGCGTTGTCGATGAGGTCGAGCACCGCGCCGGGCTCGGCGGTCTGGATCTCGAGGTGCTCCGGCCCGTACGCGTTGCTGAACGCCGCCGCGGCGACCATGTCGGGCACGAGCACGATCGCGGACTGCTCCCCCGCCAGCGCCGTAGCGACCCGCTCGGCGTGGGTCGCCGTCGCCGCGAGCCGCTGCACCTCGTCGCGTACCGCGTCCGCGAGCTCGGGCGAGTCCGTCACGAGGATGGCCGCCGCCAACTCGTCGTGCTCGGCCTGGCTGATCAGGTCCGCGGCGACGAGGCGGGCATCCGCGCCGCCGTCGGCGATGACGAGGATCTC
>DATMVL010000270.1:0-11293 GCA_035563175.1 Rhodoglobus sp.
AGGCGGACACGGCGTGATCTGGCTGTACGACGGCCCGCTCCACACCGCCCGGCTGACCCTGCGGCTGCTCGAGACCCGCGACGTCGACGACGTGCTCGCCTGGATGGGCGACCCCGCGGTCACCCGCTACCAGCTCTACGAGCCCCGCGACCGCGAGCAGGTGCAGGCGCACCTCGCGAAGGCGTCGATCGCCCGCTCGCTCGCAGCGCCCGGCGACTGGACCGAGTTCGGCCTCGAGCTGCAGGGTCGCATCATCGGCATCATCTTCTTCAAGCTCGAGAGCGTCGACGACCTCACCGGTGAGATCGGCTGGGCGCTGACCAAGCGGTACCAGGGCCACGGCTACGCGTTCGAGGCGGCCACCGCGATTCTGGATCTCGCGTTCGGGCCGATGAAGCTGCGCCGCGTGACGGCCGAGCTCGACCCCCGCAACGACGCGTCGGTCGCCCTGTGCTTGAGGCTGGGCATGCGGCAGGAGGCGCACTTCGTCGAGAACCTCCGGTTCAAGGGCGAGTGGGCCGACACTGGCATCTACGCGATCCTCGACCGGGAGTGGGCCGCGCGCTCGCGGTGACGTCTGCCGCCCGCAGACACCCCTCCTGTTCCGCCGGCCGCGGAGCTAGCGTGAGCCCATGGCGAGAACGGCGTTGATCATCGGCGGCACCGGGCAGATCGGCCGGGCCACGGCCGGGCTGCTCGAACTGCACGGCTGGGACGTGACCGTGGCGGCGCGGACGCCGGCGCCCGATGTGCTCGCCCTCGATCGCGAGGACACGGATGCCCTGCTCCGGGCGGCGCGCGGGCGCGACCTGGTGCTCGATGCCGTCGCCTACACCCCGGCGCACGCCGCGCAACTGAGCCGCCTCGCCGGGGAGGTGGGTTCGCTCGTGGTCATCTCGACGGCATCCGTGTACGCCGACGACGAGGGCCGCTATCTGGATGTCGCCGGCGAACGCGGGTTCCCGGTCTACCCGGTGCCGGTGACGGAGCAGCAGCCCACCGTGGAGGCCGACGCGCAGACCTACTCGCCGCTGAAGGCCGCGATGGAGCGCGTGCTGCTCGCCACCGAGGGCCTGCCGGTGAGCATCCTGCGCCCCGGCGCGATCCACGGCCCGCACACCGGCTTCCTGCGCGAGTGGTTCTTCATCAAGCGGGTGCTCGACGGCCGCCCGCACACGGTGCTCGCCTTCGACGGCGCCAGCCGGTTCGACACCAGCGCCACCGCGAACATCGCGGAGCTCGCGCGGCTGTGCGCGGAGCGACCCGGCCGCCGCGCGCTCAACGCCTCGGACGGCGTGGGACCGACGGTCGCCGAGATCGGCGCCACCGTGTTCGCCCACCTGGACCACGACGCCGCGCTCGTCGCGCTGCCGGGCCCGCCACGCGAGGACGGGCCCGGCGGCAGCCCGTGGGGTGTGCCGTCGCCGTTCGTGCAGAGCATGGCGCGCGCCCGCGACGACCTCGGCTTCGAGCCGGTGCCGTATGCCGAGACGATCGGGCCGGCGATCGACTGGATGGTGGATGCGGTGCGCGGACGCGACTGGACGACCGCCTTCCCGAAGTACCTCGACCGGTACGGCGCCGAGACCTGGTTCCCGTACGACGCCGAGGACGAGTTCGTGGCGGGCATGCGCACCTGATCCCTCTGACGGGAGTTCCGGGCCGAACCGGGGCTGATGCTCAGCGCACCGCCCGGATCGGCGCGATGAGCACGGCGCCGATCACGGCGAACAGGCCGCCGGCGAGGAACAGCGCGGTGTAGTCGCCGCTCGCGCCGAGGAACAGGGGGGCGATCGCGGGCGCGACCGACTGCGGCAGCGAATTGGCGATGTTGAAGATGCCCATGTCCTTCGCAGCGGCATGCTCCTTGTCCGGCAGCACGTCGGTGATGAGCGCCAGGTCGATCGCGAAGAACGCGCCGATGCCGATGCCCATCACGACCGCGGCGGCGTAGAACACCGGCAGCGTCGTGGTGAGCGCCAGCATGGCCAGGCCGACCCCGACCACGGCGGCCGACGCGAACACGAACGGCTTGCGGCGCCCCGTGCGGTCGGAGAGCCGCCCGCAGACCACCGCGCTGACCGTCAGCACGGCCGCGAAGATCAGCAGCGCGATCAACTGCTGCAGCAGCACGCCGTCCTCCGGGATGCGCAGCCGATCGGCCAGGAAGTACGGCTGATAGGTGGTGTAGACCGCGAAGCCGAGGATGACGAAGAAGCGGCCGGACCAGGTCCAGGCGAAGTCGGCGCGCGCAGCGCGCGGGATGGCGAACGCCGCGAGCGAGAACGGGGCCGGCTCATCGTGGGGCACGTCGCGGATGCGCGCGGCGAGCAGGACCATCAGCACCGCGCCGACCGCGCCCGGCACGAGGAACATCAGACCGATGCCGCCGCCGGCGGCCTGCACGCCGTAGGCGAGGCCGATGCCCAGCAGCGGCGACACCTGCTGGGCGATGCCGAGCACCGCGCTGACCCTCGCGCGCTGCTCGAGCGGAACCTGATCGGGCAGCAGCGCCTGCAGCGCGGCGAGCACCATGTTCAGCGTCAGCTGCGACAGCACCCAGCCGATGCCGGCCACCAGCAGCGTGGGCGCGAAGCCGGTGATCGCGAGCGCGACCACCCCGCCGAGCGCGCCGCCGACGATCCAGGGTCGACGGCGGCCGAGCCGCGAGCGGGTGCGGTCGCTGAGCGCGCCGGTGCCGGCGTTCGAGACGATCGCGACCAGCGCGCCGATCGCGGCGATGACGCCGAGGCTGGCCTCCTTGCCGGCCGGGTCGAGTTCGGCGACCTTGAACGCGAGCGTCGCCGCCACCGGCGTGACCAGCGCGATGTACGAGCCCACGTAGCCGACCGCGTACAGCGCGACGAATCGGGCGGACACCGGCCGGGTCGACGTCGTCGTCATGCTCGGAGGTTAATGCACGCGGCCCCGGCGTCGGTGCAGGTTCCGACGTCGGGGCCACGCGGTCGTGGACTACCGCACGGTCATCCGTCGGCGCACGAGCAGGAACACCGCGCCGGCGACCATCAGCAGCACCGCGATGCCGCCCGCCACGAGCCCGCCGCCGCTGCCGGTGAAGGCGAGGGTGGTGAGCTGCAGCTCGTCGCAGAGCAGTCCCGACGGCTTGACGGAGAAGGTGCGCGTCTGCGGGTTCGACCAGTCCTGGAAGCCGTCCCTGGGATTCAGGTTGGCCGCCGTGAAGGTGTACGTGCCCGCAGCCGTGACCGCGTAGGTGCCGTTCTGCACCGAGGTGGTCGACCCGGTGGGGCCCGTCACGGTCCAGTTGAACACCGTGCCCTCGACACCGCCGAGCGTGTAGCTGCCGTCGGCGGTGCAGGTCGGCTGCTGGATGCTCAGGGTCGGGGTGAGCACGCCGAGGGTCGGCGGCTCGAACCCGCACCCGGCGGTGTTCTCGACGAAGTACGTCCAGGTCTTCTCCGCCTCCGGCTTGAGCTGCCAGCCGTCGGCGGCGACGGCCGTGACCTCGTACCGGCCGGCGGGCACCGCCGTGTACCCGGACGCGGGCGTCGTGACCGCACCGGTGACGACGTTGCGCAGGGTGTAGATCACCCGCGGGTCCGTGTCGGTGTAGAGCCAGCTGGTGAGGTCCGTGCCCCCGTCGATCACGGTGCACTGCGACGCCTTCGGGTCGGTGTCCAGTTCGATGCCGCAGCGCTGCGCCTTCTCGGCCGCGGTGATGGGCTCGACGGTCACGACCGGCGTGCCTGCCACCTCGGCACCCGGCTTCCAGACGGATTCCACCGCGTCGAACACCGGAGTCCTGGTGTAGGTCGTGCTCGTGACCGTCGTCGTCTTCGCGGCGCAGTCCGGCACCCGCTCGGTCACGGTCCGGGTCTCCGGCTGCGGCTCGGTCGGGTCGACGCAGTCGTATGGCGCGCCGACGGTGCCCGTGTACACGACCTTCTGGTCGTCATCGCCCGCCAAGTAGCGGTTCGCTGCGGGCGTCGCCGTGACGGTGTACAGCCCGCTCTTCTGGTCGAACTCGACCGCGTAGACCACACCGTCGGTCGGCCCGGCGGTGACCGAGCCGGTGGTGCCGCATGACCCGACCGTCGTCACGATCGGCTGCGCGGGCACCGCCTCGTTGCAGCCGGGCTCGTCGACGACGTAGGTGGGGGTGGGACCGGTGAAGCCCATCTGGTGCAGGAAGTGCTCGTCGAACGGATCATCCGGTCCGTACAGGTCGGCCGTCGGCTCCGGCTGACCGGCGAAGGATGCGTAGATGTCGCCCTGACCGCACCCGACCGGCGCCGAGTAGGGGTACTGCCCGGGCGTGCTGATCGCGTGCTTGCCCTGCTCGTCGTCGTTCACGTAGTCGACGACATCCCGGGCCTGCGGCCACACCGTCGCACCGGTGAAGACCCAGCTGGTCGCGGTGACCCAGAACGGCGCGCACAGCTCGCCGGACGCGCTGGGCACGTCGGCGACCGTGATGACGCCGCTGTTGGTGGCGCGATCGTAGGTGTACGACACCGCGTTCGACGGGATGCAGTCCGGGATGGTGACGCATTCCGGTCCGGTGCGCTGCTGCTCGACCGCGCCGGAGAACGTCATGGTGGTTCCGTCGTCCGACACGGTGACGCCGTCGTCCGAGTCGGCGGCTGGCGGGAACTTGAAGCCGGCCGCGGCGGATGCGGTGACCCGGTACTCGCCGTCCACGACGGTCAGGTCGCCCCAGGTGGCGTTCGCGATCGTTCCCTTCGCGACGGTGCCGGCCGCGGCGCAGGTCGCAGGCGCCGTGACGATCGACGCCGAGGCCTCCGCCTTGCGGCAGTCCGCCGGAGCCGCCGGGAAGTCGTGCGTGAACGGACCGGTCTCGGTCACCGTGTAGCCGTCGACACCGGCGGCCGTGAAGCTGTAGAAGCCCGGCGCGGCGTCGGAATCGGAGTGCGACGTGAAGGTGCCCGACCCGCCGCTCACCCAGGTGTACAGCACGCCGGGCACGGCGTCGACGGTGATCGAGTTCCTCGTGGGCTCACCGGTCTCGCAGGAGCCGTTCGAGAAGGAGTACGAGGCAGCGGCGGTCCTCCGCTCCGGCAGCTCGGGCACGAAGCCGATGCCGTGGATCTCGCCGTTGCTGGAGATGCGGAAGCTCTTCACCACGACCTGGCCCTCGATGTAGCCGCTGTCGAAGTGCACCGAGGCGTCGGGCGCGAGGATCGAGCCGTACAGGTAGCCGCTGTTCTTGGTGGTGATCGACAGCTGCGTCGCGCCGGAGAAGTTCCACAGCACGAACGCGGGGTCGATGTTCATGATCTTCGGGGCCACCAGCGGCACGACGCCGTCGGGCGGCACGATCACGTCGATGAGCAGCGGCGTGGTCGCCGACGGGTTCGCGCCCTTCATCTGGATGTTCTCGATGCCGGCGAGCTGCTCGGGCGTCACGCGCAGCAGGTTCACCTCGCCCGCGACGAGCTCGAGTCCTTTGTCGTTCTGGCCGAGTCCATTGAAGTTGTCACGGTCGATCAGCGTGAGCAGCTCGACCTCGGAGGCCTGGTAGCCGGCGACGGTCGACGAGGTGGCGCGGAAGCCGGCGAACGCGCCGGCGAAGGTCGAGGCGAACAGGCCGGGGGCGTGCACGTCGGCGAGCGTGGCGTCCGCAGCCATCCGCAGGCGGCGGCTGTCGTCGCCTGCGGGGTGGTACTGCTTGCCGTTCACGGTGTACCCGGTGGGGTCTCCGACGCGGGTGGCGCCCTGGTTGACCTGGATCGCCTCGCCGGCGGCGTTCAGGTCGACGGCGCCGCCCACGAGCAGCTGGGTCGATCGGCCGGCCACGACGGGCAGCGTGCCCCGGGGGGCGCCGAGGATGTACGCCTTGTCGACCACCAGGTCGCCGCCGATCGCCGCGCTGCCCTCCACCTCGTGGGCTGAGCCGGTGGTGACGAGGTCGCCCTCGGTGAGCACGCTGAAGCCGAGCGCTGCGGAGAGCGCTCCACCCCCGGCTGCGGCGGCGGGAACGGCGGTCGCGACGACGCCGGCCGAGGCCAGCAGCACCGTCACGGCACTCGCGAGGATCTTTCTGTACACGGTCGACTCCTGGGTAGGGGAGTTCGGGCACAACCGTCTGTGCGCCGCGCGCGTTCGGGCGCTCGCGGCGTATCGGGTAAGGCTCGGCACCGTTCGGGGGGGTCGCGCGGCGGATTCGGGTTCGTCGCAACTCGGTGCACGCTCACGCTATCGTGTCCCCAGAAATGCGGACAAGGGTACAGCGTGAACCCAGTCCGGGGGACGGGCGTCAGTGCACGTACTCCAGGATGTCCATGCCCACCGTGCGCAGCGCATCCATCACCCGCAGCCGGGCGCGCAGGCTGTCGTCGTCGAACTGCACCGAGACGGCGTACGACACCGCCCGGGCGGTGCCGCGCAGCGCGCCGGCCTCCGAGCGCACGCCCTTGTCGGTGCCGGTCTTGTTCACGAGCAGCGTGCCGTGATCGGCGCCGCGGTGCGAGAGCGGGTCGAGCCCGAACGCGCTCGCCACCATCGAGAGGTCGGTGTTCAGCGACAGCCAGCTCATCACCCGCTGGCTGGTGAGCGGGTCGACCACCTCGTTGCGAGCCAGCGCCCCGAACAACCAGCTCAGCTCGGCGGTCGACCCGACCGAGAGCTGGGGCGCGTCGTCGGGTCCGCGGCTGTCGCGCACGAGGTCGAGCAGCGCCGTGCGGGCCAGCCCGAGCGACTCGGTGCGAGCCCGCACCGCGTTGAGGCCCACCTGCCGCAGCAGCACGTTCGTCGCCAGGTTGTCGCTGGTGGCGCCCACCAGCGTGGCGAGATCGGAGACCGGGAGCGACGGCGCCTGCAGGTGCTGCCAGATGCCGGAGTCGCCCACCGCATCCCTCGGCGTCTTGTCGAGGATGCCGAAGCCGGAGAAGTCGCGGGCTGTGAGCCGCGCCGACACCTCGATGAGCAGCAGGATCTTGCCGACGGATGCCGTGGGCAGCACGATGCGGTCGTCGATCGCGAGCAGGGTGGCGCCCGAGTACAGGTCCACGACGCTCGCCGAGACCTGCGCGCCGTCGTAGGCGAGCTCGCCGAGCGCGGTGAAGGTGCCCGCGAACGACCCGGGGCGGCCGTGATCCGCGTGCTGCGGCTCGCGTGGCGCGCGCAGGCGCTCGCGCCGCTCGCGCGTGCGGATCGACTCGGCCACGTTGCGCCTCCCGGGAAAACCTACCGCCGGCTCACCAGATCCTGACGCGCTCCGCCTCGGGCAGCCACAGCGCGTCGGACTCGGTCACCCCGAAGGCGCCGTAGAACTCGTCGATGTTGCGCACGATCTGATTGCAGCGGAACTCGTTCGGCGAGTGCGGGTCGATCGCCAGCAGGCGGATGACCTCCTCGTCGCGGCCCTTCTGCTGCCAGGCCTGCGCCCAGGAGAGGAAGAAGCGCTCCGCGCCGCTGAGCCCGTCGATCACCGGCGGCTCCTGCCCGTCGAGCGAGATCAGGTACGCCTTCCACGCGATCGCCAGGCCGCCGAGGTCGCCGATGTTCTCGCCGATCGTGAGCGCGCCGTTCACGTGGTGGTCGGGCACCTGCGCGGGCGCGAGCGCGTCGTACTGGGCGATCAGCGCCTTGGTGCGCTCCTCGAACGCGGCCCGGTCATCCGGGGTCCACCAGTCCAGCAGCCGGCCGTCGCCGTCGTAGCGGCTGCCCTGGTCGTCGAACCCGTGCCCGATCTCGTGGCCGATCACCGCACCGATGGCGCCGTAGTTGGCGGCGGCATCCCGGTTCTCATCGAAGAACGGGTACTGCAGGATGGCCGCCGGGAACACGATCTCGTTGAACCCCGGGTTGTAGTACGCGTTGATGGTCTGCGGCGTCATGAACCACTCGTCGCGGTCGATCGGCTTGCCGATCTTGCCGAGCTCGCGCTGGAACTCGAACTCGTTGGTCGCGCGCACGTTGCCGATGAGGTCGGTCGGGTCGGTCTGCAGCGCGGAGTAGTCGCGCCACCGCACCGGGTAGCCGATCTTCGGCGTGAACTTCTCGAGCTTGTCGATGGCGCGGGCTCGGGTGTCGGCGCCCATCCACTCCAGGCCGGTGATCGACTGGCGGTAGGCCTCGACCAGGTTGGCGACGAGCTCGTCCATGGCCGACTTCGCCGCGGCCGGGAAGTGCCGGTCGACGTAGATGCGGCCGACCGCCTCGCCGAGCGAGCCCTCGACCAGCGAGACGCCGCGCTTCCAGCGGGCCCGCAGCTCGGGGGTGCCGGTGAGCGTGCGGCCGTAGAAGTCGAAGTTGGCCTCCACGAAGTCGCGCGACAGGTAGGCGGCGTTCGAGCGGATGACCTGCCAGGCCAGCCAGTCCCGCCAGGCGGGCAGGTTCTCCTCCCGCAGCACCGCCTCGAGCCCGGTGACGAAGCTCGGCTGGCGCACGACGACCTCGTCGAACGCGTGCTCGGGCACCCCGATGCCGTCGACCCAGACGCCGAGGTCGACGGAGCCGGCCAGGTCGTTCGCCGCCGCCCACGCCATCGGGTTGTACGTCTTCTGCGAGTCGCGGTTCGCCACGTTGTCCCAGTGGTGCGAGGCGAGCTCGGTCTCGAGGGCCACGATGCGCGCCGCGCGTTCGGCCGCGTCGTCCAGGCCGGCGAGGGTCAGCATCCGCTCCAGGAACGGCTGGTACTTCGCACGGATCTCGGCGAACCGCTCCTCGCGGTAGTACGACTCGTCGGGAAGGCCCAGCCCGCCCTGCTCGAAGAACACCAGGTACCGCTCCGGGTCGCCCGGATCGTTGTCGACGAAGAGCTGGAAGAACCCGCTCGCGCCCCCTCGCTCGAGGCGGCCCGCGGTGGTGAGCACGTCGGCGACGGAGGCGACCGCCTCGGTCTGCTCGAGCAGCGGCCGCAGCGGCTCGGCGCCCGCGGCCTCGACCCGCTCCTCGTCCATGAACGACGCGTACAGGTCGCCGACCTTGCGCTCCTCGGTGCCGGGCTCGGCTCCCTGCGCCTCCTCGATGATCGCGCGGACGGCCTTCTCGGCCTCCTCCGCGAGCACCATGAACGAGCCGTACCGCGCCTTGTCCGAGGGGATCTCGGTGCGCGCGATCCATCTGCCGTTGACATGGCGGAACAGATCGTCCTGCGGGCGGATCGCCGGATCGAGCTCGTCGAGGGCGATGCCAGAGTTCAGGCCGGTGCGGTCGGGCGAGGTCATGCCTTCGAGCCTAGCTGCGGCTCAGGTCGTGGCGCCCCGGCGGAACTCGCTCGTGAACAGCTGCCGCGCCGGCTCGTCGCCGTCGAGCAGCGAGAACGCGGCGCGCCCCGCGGCCCGGCCCTTCGCGACCGCGGGCTGCACCATGGTCGTCAGGTCGATGCCGTTCGCGTCGTCCCGGCGGATGCCGTCGAAACCGACCACGGCGACGTCCTCGGGCACGCGCAGACCCAGCTCCTCGGCCGCCCGGATCACGCCGACGGCGAGCAGGTCGCTCTGCGCGATCACGGCCGTCGGCGCATCGGCCTCGCCGAGGATCGCCATCCCGGCCTCGCGCCCGGCCTCGATGGTGCTGCCCTCGGCCACCCGGCCGCCGAACGCCGGGTACACGTCGGCGACGCCCTCGAGCCGCTCCCGGGCGGTGTGGCTCCTCGCGCGCAGCCGCCAGTCGCCGGGCAGCCGCCCCGGCTCCCCGCTGTCGTCCAGCGGCAGCGAGACCACCGCCACCCGGTCGTGACCGAGCTCGCGCAGATGGCGTGCGAGGGTCGCCGAGGCCGCCCGGTTGTCGAGATCGATGCCCAGCACGCCGTCCATCGCGTCGGCCTCGACGGCGACCATGGGCATCCCGCGCTGGCGCAGGATGGCGACCGAGTCGTCCAGCCGGGTGCTGCAGCCGACCAGGATCACCGCGTCCATGGATGCGGAGGCGATGTCGGTGCGTCCGCCGGCCGCGTCGGTCAGCAGCAGCAGGGCGGCACCGGCGGCTCCGGCCTCATCGGCGATGCCGTCGAGCATCGCGATGTTCATCGGGTCGCGGAACGCCTCGCGAAGGCGATCCTCGATGACGACCCCGAGCACGCCCGACCGTCCGCGGCGCAGCGACGCGGCGCGCGGATCGGGCCCGGCGTAGCCGAGCGCCTCCGCGGCGGCGAGCACCTTCTCGCGGGTCTCGACCGACACCGGTCCAGCGCCGCTGAAGGCGAGGGATGCCGTGCTCGCCGAGACGCCGGCACGTGCTGCGACCGCCGCGAGGGTCGGTCTCACGGCTCGTGCGCTTGCGTCGTCGGTCATGGCGTTGTTAGCGTATCGAATCGAATCGATCGAATCGATTCGAGAAGCACCTCGAGGGGAACCATGAGCACCACCACCTACGCCGGCGGCCTCACGCGCAAGCAGGTCGTCGCCTGGCGCAACGCCGTCTTCGCGATCTTCATGCTGCCCGGCCTCGCGTTCGCGAGCTGGGCCGGCCGGCTGCCCGACGCGCGCGACGCCCTCGACATCCGGGTCGACCAGGTCGGCTACCTCATCTTCGGCATCGCCGCCGGCTCCATCGTCGGCCTGCTGCTCTCCAGCCACATCGTCGCGCGGCTCGGCGCCCGCACCACCATCCTGTGGGGGCTCGTCGCCACCTCCATCGGGCTCGCCCTCGCCGGCATCGGCGCGACCATCCCGTCATTCGGGGTCGCCTTCGCCGGACTCGTCGTCTACGGCGCCGCATCCGGCATCACCGACGTCGCCATGAACCTCTCCGGCGCCGGCAACGAGCGGGTGCTCGGCCGGGCGATCATGCCGATCTTCCACGCCTTCTTCAGCTTCGGCACCATGATCGGCGCGGGCATCGCCGCCCTCGCCTCGGCGATCGACGTGCCCATCGCCCTCCACCTCGGTGTCGTCGCGGTCGTGGTGGTGCTCGCGGGGCTGGTCGCACTGCCCCGCCTGCAGGACGAGCACGTCGGGCTGTCGCAGGAGCACGAGGACGGGCATCCGTCGGGCACCTGGCGTTCGCGGCTGGCCATCTGGAAGAGCCCGGCCACCCTGCTCATCGGGCTCATCGTGCTCGGCGCCGCATTCGCGGAAGGCGCCGCGAACGACTGGATCGCCATCGCCATGGTCGACGGCCACCACGTCGACAACGCGACGGGCGCACTGGTGCTCGGCGTCTTCCTCACCGCGATGACCGCCGGCCGCCTCGGCGGGGTGCTGCTGCTCGACCGCTTCGGGCGGGTTCCGGTGCTGCGCGCCACCTTCGCGCTCGCGGCCGTCGGACTGCTGCTCATCATCTTCGTGCCGAACGCGATCGTCGCCACCATCGGCGCCGTGCTGTGGGGCCTCGGCGCCTCGCTGGG
>DATMVL010000271.1:0-10490 GCA_035563175.1 Rhodoglobus sp.
CGACCTGCGCGACCGCCCCGGCATGGACGTGCCGCCGCATCCGCACACCGGGTTGCAGACCGTGAGCTGGCTGTTCCAGGGCGACATCGACCACCGCGACAGCCTGGGCACGCACGCCCCCGTGCGGCCCGGCGAGCTCAACCTGATGACCGCGGGCGCCGGCATCGCGCACAGCGAGGTCGGGTTCGCCGACACCACGACCCTGCACGGCGCGCAGCTCTGGGTGGCGCTGCCCGACGACGCCCGCCACGGCCCGCGCCGATTCGAGCACGTCGCGCCCGAGCCGTTCGGCCTCGGCCACGCCACGGTGCGGGTGTTCATCGGATCGCTCGCCGGCTCCGCCTCACCTGCCACCGTGTTCTCGCCGCTCGTCGGCGCGCAGCTCGACCTGCCGGCCGGCGGTGCGGTGACGGTGCCGGCCGATCCCGGCTTCGAGCACGGGCTGCTGGTGGATGCCGGAGACGTCACGCTGGACGGCGTCGCCGTGCCGCGGCACCACCTCGCCTACGCACCCACCGGTCGCGCGTCGCTGACGATCGCCGCCGCATCCGACGCCCGCCTGCTGCTCATCGGCGGCGAGCCGTTCAGCGAGCGCATCGTGATGTGGTGGAACTTCATCGGGCGCAGCCACGACGAGATCGTCGCGTTCCGTGAGCAGTGGCAGCGCGAGGTGATCGCCGGGCAGAACCCGGACGGGCGCTTCGGGTCGGTGCGAGGCTACGACGGCCCGCCGCTGCCTGCGCCGGAGCTGCCGAACATCCGGCTCAGGCCGAGGGAGTAGGCGCCTTCGGGGGCAGGCCCATCCGGGCCCGCTCCTGCGCCTCGATCTTCGCCTGCGCGGCACGCTCACTGCGGTCGGCGCGGAGGATCGAGCGCAGCGCGAACCAGAAGATCAGCCCGATCAGGATGGTGGGCGTCACCGAGAAGAGCGCGTTGAACCAGAAGTCCTCAGGCATGGTTCATCCAGGGTAGACGCTGGTCGCGAACCAGACGATCGCGACGATGAGCAGGCTGCCGACCAGGCCGATGGTCATGAACCGGCGTGACCAGGTGCGGTTCATCAGCCGCCCTTGACGATCATCCCGACGATGCCCGAGATGACCATGTACGCGCCGATGCCGCCGACGATCACCCAGATGGCGACGCGGGTGAACGAGGGGCCCTTCGGCTTGTCGCCGGGCAGGGGCAGATCGTCGCTCACCCGCACAGTCTAGGCGCCCGCCTCTGCGCGCCCGCTGCGAAGTACAGTTGAACCCCGTGGACGCTGCGACCGGAACCGACACCCGCGACGACTGGGTCTCGCGCCTGGCCGACGAGGTGCTGGCCGAGGCCGAGCGCCGGAACACCCGGCCGGTGTGCGCCTCCGGCCTCTCGCCGTCGGGGGTCATCCACCTCGGCAACTTCCGCGAGGTGATGAGCCCGCACCTGGTCGCCGACGAGCTCGCCCGTCGCGGGGTCGACGTCGAGCACCTCATCTCCTGGGACGACTACGACCGGTTCCGCAAGGTGCCGGCGGGCATCGAGGGCGTCGACGCCGCTTGGGCCGAGCACATCGGCAAGCCGCTGACCTCGGTTCCCGCGCCGCCCGGATCCCCCCACTCCAGCTGGGCGGACCACTTCCGCACCCAGGCCGAGGAGGCCTTCGCCGCCGCCGGCATCCGCTACCGCGGCATCAGCCAGACCGAGCAGTACACCTCAGGCGCCTACACCGAGCAGATCCTCGACGCGATGCGGATGCGCAGGCAGATCGACGCCGTGCTCGCGCAGTTCCGCACCCTGCCCGGCTCCGAGGACGACGAGACGCAGGCGGCGCTGCAGTCCGGCTCGGGCGCCGCCACCGAGGACGACGGCTCCGGCGGCGCCGAGTACTACCCGTACAAGCCGTACTGCACGGCGTGCGGCAAGGACCTCACCACGATCACCGCGTACGACGACGAGACCACCGAGCTCAGCTACACCTGCGAGTGCGGCCACGGCGAGACGGTGCTGCTGCGCGACTTCCGCTCCGGCAAGCTGGTGTGGAAGGTCGACTGGCCCATGCGCTGGGCGTACGAGCGGGTCGTGTTCGAGCCCTCGGGCGTCGACCACCAGTCCCCCGGCTCGTCGTTCGCCGTGGGCCTCGAGCTCGCGCCGCTGTTCGGCTGGGAGCGCCCGTACGGCCCGCAGTACTCGTTCGTCGGCTTCGGCGGCGCCGCGAAGATGTCGTCGTCGCGCGGCGGCGCGCCGGGCCCCGCCGACGCGCTGCGCATCATGGAGCCGCCGGTGCTGCGCTGGCAGTACGCCCGCCGCCGCATGAACCAGTCGTTCGACGTCGCGTTCGGCTCCGAACTCGCCCGCCTCTACGACGAGTGGGATGCCCTGGGCCGCAAGATCGACGCCGGCACGGCGGGCGCGGCCGAGGTGGCCGCCCACGCCCGCTCGGTCGGCACCGCGCAGCAGACGCTGCCGGCGACACCGCATCCGGTGCCGTTCCGCACCCTGGCATCCCTGGTCGATCTGTCGACCGGCGACGCCGAGCAGCTGCTGCGGCTGGTGCGCGCGGTCGACCCGGCGGTCGACGACCTCGACGTGCTGCAGCCGCGGCTCAACCGCGTCGAGTCGTGGGTCGGCACGCAGATGCCCGCCGACGAGCGCACCACCGTGCGCGCGACCGCCGACACCGAGGCACTCGCCGCGCTGACCGACGAGGAGCGCGACGGCCTGCGGCTGCTGCTCGAGGGCGGCGGCGGACTGCCGCCGATCGCCGACGCGTGGACGCTCGACGGCCTCACCAACCAGGTCTACGGCGTCGTGAAGGTGCAGCGCGGGCTGTCGCCGGATGCGGTGGTCAAGGGCGACAAGGAGGTCGCGGCCCAGCAGCGCGCGTTCTTCACCCTGCTCTACCGGCTGCTCGTCGACCGCGAGACCGGGCCCCGGCTGCCGACGCTGCTGCTGGCGATCGGCCAGGAGCGCACCCGCACGCTGCTCGGCGCGTAACCGCGCTGGGCGGTTACCGCCTTCGAGCTGGCGCCGGCCTCGTCGAAATGCAGGACTCGACGAGGATCGACGACATGCTCCCGCGGATGAGCGCGCTCTCAGCGCGGCAACTCCTGCATTTCGACGATGGAAGGCGCGAGATGACTACCGCAGGTTGACGCGGTCGTTGTCGATGAGTCGCGTCGTGCCGAGCTTCGCGGCGACGAGCGCGATCGCCTCGCCGCGGTAGTCGTCGTCGACGGGCAGCAGGGTGTCGGGCCGCACGATCGTGAAGTAGTCGAGGTCGACGAGATCCTGCCCGGCGAGCGCCCCCTGCCCCGCGCTGAGGGCGGCGTCGATGCCGCGGTCGGCCGACGACGCCGCGGCCTCGAGGGCGCGGGAGAGCATCCGCGCGGCCTGCCGCTGCCCCGGGTCGAGGTAGCGGTTGCGGCTGGAGAGCGCGAGCCCGTCGTCCTCGCGCACGGTCGGGATGACCTCGACGCGCACCGGCAGGTCGAGGTCGCGCACCATGCGCTGCACGAGGAACAGCTGCTGGGCATCCTTCTGCCCGAAGGTCACGACGTCGGGCTGCACGATGTTCAGCAGCTTCGCCACCACGGTGAGCACGCCGTCGAAGTGGCCCGGGCGGGCGGCGCCCTCGTACAGGCTGCCGATGCGGCCGGCGCTGACGGTGGTCTGGGTCGGCCCGGTCGGGTACATCTGCTCGACCGACGGGTGGAAGACGAGGTCGACGCCCTCCGCCTCGAGCGCGGCGAGGTCGGCATCGAGGGTGCGCGGGTACTTCGCGAGATCCTCGTTCGCGCCGAACTGCGTCGGGTTCACGAAGATGGAGACGACGCGGATGTCCGCGAGGTCGGCCGCCCGGCGCACGTGCGCGAGGTGGCCGGCGTGCAGCGCACCGAGAGTGGGGGTGAGCGCGACCGTGCGCCCGGCCCCGCGGTGCGCGCGGATGGCGTCGCGGATGCCCGCGATGGTCTCGACGACGACGGGCATCGGGTCCTCCTGCGCCGCCTGGAACACGGCCCTGTCGATGCTAGTCGAGCTCGAGCGGGCCGGCGTCGAGCGGCGGCGGGCTGCCCAACGCCGTCTCGAGCGACGACCGGAGCACCGGGCCGAGCACCGACCGCGGCGACTCCACCCCGATGCCGGCGAGGATGCTCGCCGACTGCCGCACGATCTCGGCCGAGAACGCGGTCGCGGTGGCGACGGCCTCGCCCCACGCCGGCCGGTCGGCCTCGGCGACCACGAGCGGCTCCGCGCCCATCTCGAGGACCAGCGCCTGCGCGATCGGCAGCACCGGGTTCGGCGCGGTGACGGCGCACCAGCTCTCGCGCAGCCGCACCAGGTCGAGCGAGGTGCCGGTGAACACCATGGCCGGATGCACGGCCAGCGGGATCGCGCCGGCCCGGGCCGCGGGTGCCAGCACGCCGGTGCCGACGCCCGGCGCGGTGTGCAGCACGAGCTGACCCGGCTGCCACGCGCCGGTCGCGGCGAGGCCGGCGACGAGCGGCTCGAGCTGATCCTCGGGGATGGCGATGACGACGAGCTCGCTGCGCTCGACCAGTTCGGGGATGGGCAGGATCGGCACGCCGGGCAGCATCGCCTCGACCCGCTCGCGGTTCGCCTCGTCGGCGGTGGCCACGCCCACGACGGCGTGCCCGGCACCGCCGAGCGCGGTGGCGATCACCGGACCCACCCGGCCGCCGCCGATCACGCCGACGCCCAGTCGACCTGCGGGTGTCACGCTTGGCTCTCCTCCGCCTGCGCGTGGGGGGCCCGCCAGCGGTGACTCACGTCCGACTCGGCGGCGGTCACCGCGGCATGCGCGACGTCGCCGAAGAACGCGACCGCGGCATCCCGATCGACCGCCCCGAGAGACGCGGTGACCGGGCCCGACACGGTGTGCAGGCGCAGGTTGGCCAGCCGCAGCGAGCGGGCGAGCGGCCCCTGCTGCAGGGCGACCGACTGCATCCGGGCGCTCGGCACGATCGCGAGGTCGCGCCAGATGTAGCCGTGGCGGAACAGCACCACGCCGTGCTCCAGCGCGAAGCCGTTGCGGCGCTGCGAGAACCAGCGCACCAGCCGGGCGCGCTTCGGCGAGTTCACGAAGCCGTCGCCGGGCTCGCCGCGCCCCTTGAGGCCGGCGATCAGGATGTCGGACTCCGCCAGGTCGGGAAACACCAGCCCCAGCACGCGACGCACGTCATCCAGGCTCCCGACCGGCAGCAGCATGAAGTTGGACTGCCCCGATGCGGCCTGGGCCGCCGACTGGGAGGCGCGGTTGATGCGGATGTCCCACCAGCCGAACGGCCGCCAGAACAGCGGCTGGTACAGCTGCACGGCGTGGATGCGGCCGGGCGGCAGGGTGTCGTTCGCGGTGGAGAGCAGCCCGTAGCCGACCCGGATGCCGTCCGGCGTCGCGCTGATCGAGTAGCGCACGAACTTCGTGAACCGGTTCACGTAGTAGCCGGCCATGCCGATGGCGCCGGGGATGAAGCCGAGCAGGAAGAACAGCTCGCCGGTGAGCGTGGTGCCGATGACGATGCCGGCGGTGACGACCACCGCGACCGGGACGGCATTGAGCGCGATCGAGCCGAGCAGCCGCCCGGGGTGCATGCGCACGATCGACTCGGGCGCGCCCTCGTCGGCGTACTCCGCGACGAACTCGTTGAGTCGGCGCTCGACGAGGCCGCCCGACACCGGCTGCCCGGCGGCGGCCTCGCGCGCCTGGGTGCCGGAGGCGAGGGTGAGGATCTCGCGGCGCAGATCGTCCGCCGCCGCCGACCCGAGGTACGACAGCGGCACGTTCGCATCCTGCCCGGCGACGTTGATCTCGAGCTTCGCGGTGCCGAAGATGCGCGCCAGGAACGGCCGCACGATGTTCACGCCCTGGATGCGGTCGAGCCGCCCGCGGCGGTGGGTGCGGAACAGGATGCCGCTGCGCACCTCGACCAGCTCGTCGGTGATGCGGAAGGTGTTCATCCGCCACGAGAGGTAGAACGCGCCGATCGACAGCAGCAGGCCGCCGATCAGGATGAGCAGCCCGATGCCGAGATAGCCGTTCTCGATCACGAAGGTCAGCGGATCGACGCCCTCGTCCTGCGGGCCGCCGATGAGGATCTCGATCCACAGATCGCGGAGGTTGACCACGATCACGCCGAGGATCGCGACGAACGCGAGCCCGCCGCGCAGCAGCGGGGTGGCGGGATGCAGGCGGTGCCACTCCCCGTCGGCGAGGTGCGCGGCCGGGGTGCCGGCGGTGAGTTCGGGGGGAGGAGCGCTCTCGCTCACAGCCCCGCCCGCCGGCTCTCCGCCAGGGTCACCAGCTCGTCGCGCAGCTGCTCGGCGTCGGCCTCGGGCAGCCCGGGCAGGGTGATGTTCGTCGCCGCCGCGGCGGTCACGAACTTGAGCTCGCTCAGCCCGACCGCACGGGCGATGGGACCGCGGTTGATGTCGACGAGCTGCATGCGCCCGTACGGCACGGCGACGAAGCGCTGGAACAGCAGCCCCTTGCGGAACAGCAGGTCGTCCGCGCGCAACTGGTACCCGATCGCGCGCACCCTCCGGGGGGTGAAGACGAGGGTGAGCAGGAAGATCACGCCGAGCCCGATGGGCACCGCCCACAGCCAGGTCGCCCCGATGAACCATGCGGCGATCGAGGCCCCGCCGACCATGATCACGGCGGTGATCAGCGTGCCGATCAGGTCCACCCACACGTACTTCGGCGACACCCGTCGCCACTGCACGTCGGTCAGCTCGATGCGGTCGGTCACGCCAGGCCCTCCGCGTCAGGCACGCCGCCCTGCGACTCGTCGTCGTCTGGCGGGATCGTGCACATGTACTCGGCGATCAGCCCGGCCGCGAGCAGCAGCACCGCCCCGCCCGCGGCGACCGCCGCCATCGTGATCGAGCCTACTGCGGGCAGCACCGACCGGGTCAGCAGGTAGCCCAGGATGCCGATGCCCACCCCGGTCAGCAGCGCACCGCCCAGGCTGGAGGCCTTCGCGAGCATCACCACGCGGGTGGCGTAGAACGGGTCGACCCGGGCCCCCTTGACGCGTCGGGCGACCCGTCGCACCGGCCAGGCCATCGCGATGATGATGACGCCGATGAGCAGCAGCGCGACCCCGAGCGTGTACGGCGGGATGATCACCGCGCGGCCCATCGACGCGAGCGCGATCTGCAACAGCCAGGTGAGCACGGCGCCGGCGGCGCCGAGCACGACGAGATGGAGGGGCTTGGTGCGGGTCACAGCAGCGGCTCCGCGGGGTAGGCGTCCGGTGGGGTGGTGAGCAGGGCATCCACGCGTCCCGCGCCTGGCAGCACCGCGTCGGGGTCGACCTGCAGCCAGGGCGCGAGCACGAAGTCGCGTTCGGCGGCGCGCGGATGCGGGATGGTGAGCTCGTCGGTGCGCACGCGCTCGTGCCCGTACGCGACGATGTCGAGGTCGAGGGTGCGGTCGCCCCAGCGTTCCGCGCGTACGCGACCGTGCCGTTGCTCGATGTCGTGCAGCGCGTGCAGCAGGGCCTGCGGCGGCAGCGACGTGTCGACCAGCACCACCGCGTTGAGGTAGGCGGGGGCATCCCGGTCGACGCCGTCGGGCTTGTGGGCGGGGGTCTGCACCAGTCCGGAGGCGGCGACCACGCTCACCATCGGCAGCGCCGCGATGTCACGCACCGCGGCGCGGATGGTCGCCTCGCGATCGCCGAGGTTGCTGCCGAGGGCGATCACCGCGCGGTGGGTGCGCTCGAGGCGCTCCGGGCGGCCGCGGTGCACCGTGACCGCGACGTCGGCGAACGGCACGGTGATCGGGGCGGCCGGCTTGTGCACGGTGACGTCGACGAAGATCGCGAGCTCGTGGGCGAGCACGACCTGCGCGACGCGCTCGGCGACGGTCTCGATGAGGTCGACCGGGTCGCGCTCGACCGCCGCGACCACCTCCTCGGCGAGCTCGCCGTAGTGGATGGTCTGCGTCAGCTCGTCCGACTCGGCGGCGTCGCGCAGCTGCACGTGCACGGTCACGTCGACAACGAACTCCTGACCGTCGCGGCGCTCGTGCTTGAACACGCCGTGATGCGCCCGGGCGCGCAGGCCGGTGAGCGTGATCTGGTCGAGCGGGTTCATCGCGCGCCATCCTGCCAGGACTGCCACGCGGCCAGCGCGATGCGAGTCGACGGCACGTCGTGCACCCGCACACCCCAGACGCCGGCGCTCGCGGCGAGCGCGCTGATCACGGCGGTGGGCAGATCGCGCTCGTCGACCGCGGCATCCGACGCCAGCAGCCGGCCGAGGAACCGCTTGCGCGAGACCCCGATGACGAGCGGATGCCCGAGCGTCGACAGCTGCGGAAGGTGCCCCAGCAGGGTCCAGTTGTGCTTCGACCGCTTCGCGAACCCGATGCCCGGGTCGAGGATGACCTGGTCCGGCGACATGCCGGAGACGATCATCTCGGCGAGCCGCGCCTTGAGATCCTGCCGCACCTCGGCGACCACGTCGTCGTACCGCACCTCGGTCTCGGCGGGTCCGCGCCAGTGCGATGCGATGTAGAGCACGCCGCTGGTCGCCGCCACCCGGTACATGCCCGGGTCGGCGAGCCCGCCCGAGACGTCGTTGATCACGACGGCGCCGGCCTGTACCGCGGCGAGGGCGGTCTCGGCGTGCATGGTGTCGATGCTCACCGGCACCCCGGCGGCCGTCAGCTCACGGATCACCGGCAGCACGCGCGCCTGCTCCTCCTCGACGCCGACCGGCTCCGCACCCGGCCGCGTCGACTCCCCGCCGACGTCGACGAGGTCCGCGCCCTCCTCATGCAGGGCGACACCGGCGCGCACAGCGGCCGCAGCATCCTCGAATCGACCCCCGTCGCTGAACGAGTCGGGGGTGACGTTGAGCACGCCGATGATCTGCGGTGCCGTGGACTTCGTCATGCGCCGGCCCCGATCAGCGCGAGCGCGCGGTCGCGGGCGGCGGGCTCGGCCAGGCTGCCGACGGCGGCGACGGTGAGCGTCGAGCTGCCGGTCTGCCGCGGGCCGCGGGTGGTGACGCAGGCGTGCACGGCATCCAGGATGACCAGGGCGCCCCGCGCGGACAATCCGGTTGCGATCGCCTCGGCCAGCTGCTCGCCCAGACGCTCCTGCAGCTGCGGCCTCGACGCCACCGCCTCGAGCGCGCGGGCGAGGTCGCCGAGCCCGGCGATGCGCTCCCCCGGCTCGTAGGCGATGTGCGCCATCCCGGTGAACGGCAGCAGGTGGTGCTCGCACATCGAGCGGAACGCGAGATCGCGCACGGCGACCAGCTCACCCGTGCGGTCGGAGGGCACGCCGACCAGCAGGGCCGCGGCATCCACGCCCAACCCGGCGAAGAACTCGGCGTACGACGCGGCGACCCGTCGCGGGGTGTCGGCGAGGCCCGGGCGCGCCGGGTCGTCGCCGATGCCGAGCAGCAGCTCGGTCACGGCCGCCTCGATGCGTCCGGCGTCGACGGCCACGTCAGGCGGTGGCGATGCCGGGGTTCTGGCGCGGCTTGCGGGTGCGCGACGGCTTGTCGGGCTCGGGCTCCGAGTTCACGCCGCCGTCCACCAGGTGCGAGTCGACCGGCAGCTTGGCCGGCACCTTGACCGGCGGGCGGTCCGAGAGCGGACGGTCGCTGCTCGACAGCCACAGCGGTCGCTCGGGCAGCTTCTCGATGTCCTTGAAGATCTCGGCCAGCTGGTCGTGGTCGAGCGTCTCCTTCTCGAGCAGCTCGGTGGCCAGGGCATCGAGGATGTCGCGGTTCTTGTTCAGCATCTGCCAGGCCTCGTCGTGGGCCTGCTCGATGAGGGCCCGCACCTCGTCGTCGATCGTCTGCGCGATGGTGTCGGAGTAGTCGCGGGTGGCGCCCATGTCCCGGCCGAGGAACGGCTCGCCGCTCGACGAGCCGAGCTTCACCGAACCGACCTTCGCGCTCATCCCGTACTCGGTCACCATGCGACGGGCGATGGAGGTCGCCTTCTCGATGTCGTTCGACGCGCCCGTGGTCGGGTCGTGGAACACGATCTCCTCGGCGACGCGACCGCCCATGGCGTAGGTCAGCTGGTCGAGCAGCTCGTTGCGGGTGACCGAGTACTTGTCCTCGATGGGCAGCACCATCGTGTAGCCGAGGGCGCGGCCGCGCGGCAGGATCGTGACCTTCGTGACCGGGTCGGTGTTGCGCATGCTCGCCGCCGCGAGGGCGTGACCGCCCTCGTGGTACGCCGTGATGAGCTTCTCCTTGTCGTTCATCAGGCGGGTGCGGCGCTGCGGGCCGGCCATCACGCGGTCGACGGCCTCGTCGAGGGCGCGGTTGTCGATCAGCTGCGCGTTGCTGCGCGCGGTGAGCAGTGCGGCCTCGTTGAGCACGTTGGCCAGGTCGGCGCCGGTGAAGCCGGGCGTCTTGCGGGCCAGCACCTCGAGGTTGACGCCGCCCGCCATCGGCTTGCCCTTGGCGTGCACCTCGAGGATCTGCCGACGACCCTGCAGGTCGGGCGCGTCCACGCC
>DATMVL010000272.1:0-4317 GCA_035563175.1 Rhodoglobus sp.
ACCGCGAGCCGCTGCGAGCTCGCGCTGCTCGCGACCCCGGGCAGCCGTCGCACGGCGTCGCGGCGGCGGCGCTCGTCGAACGAGGTCACCAGCACCCGGTGCACGGCGTCCTGGTCGCGGATCGCCGTCGCCGCGGGTGCCGCCGCCGCCGCCGACTTGATGTCGATGTTGAAGAAGGTCTCCGGGAACGCGTTCAGCGCCTCGGCGAGCGTCGGCATGCTCTGCCCGGCGCCGAAGTCGACCTCCCGCAGCTGCTGCAGCGTGAAGTCCTCGACGCGCACGTCGCGGCCGGCGACCCGGTCGAGGTCGGGATCGTGCACGACCACGGCGACGCCGTCCGAGGTGGCGTGCACGTCGGTCTCGACGTACCGGGCCCCGATGCCGATCGCCGCCGCGAAGGCGAGCAGGGTGTTCTCGGGCGCCTCCACCGCCAGCCCCCGGTGCGCGAACAGCCGGGGGCGGGCGGGGGAGAGGAAGCTACTGGCCTGCTGCCGGCGGGCGGCCACCGAAGAAGCCCTCGCTGATGCCCTTGAGCGCTTCGGTGAACTCCGACGGGATGATCCACATCTTGTTCGAGTCGCCGTTGGCCAGCTGCGGCAGCGTCTGCAGGTACTGGTACGCGAGCAGCTTCGGGTCCGGGTCGCCCTTGTGGATCGCGCCGAACACGGTCGTGATCGCCTCGGCCTCACCCTGGGCGCGCAGCACCGCCGCCTTCGCGTCACCCTCCGCGGAGAGGATCGCGGCCTGCCGCGAACCCTCGGCCTGCAGGATGGCGGCCTGCTTCGTGCCCTCGGCTGTCAGGATCTGCGCGCGACGGTCGCGCTCGGCGCGCATCTGCTTCTCCATCGAGTCCTGGATGCTGGCGGGCGGATCGATCGCCTTCAGCTCGACACGACCGACGCGGATGCCCCACTTGCCGGTGGATTCGTCGAGCACCGCCCGCAGCTGGTTGTTGATGTTGTCACGCGAGGTCAGCGCCTCCTCGAGGTTGAGCCCGCCGACCACGTTGCGCAGGGTCGTGGTCGTCAGCTGCTCGACGGCGCTGAGGTAGTTCGCGATCTCGTAGGTGGCGGCACGGGCATCCGTCACCTGGAAGAACACCACGGTGTCGATGGACACGACGAGGTTGTCCTCGGTGATCACCGGCTGCGGCGGGAACGACACCACCTGCTCGCGCATGTCGACCAGCGGGCGCAGCCGGTCGATGAAGGGCACCAGGATGTTCAGACCCGGGTTGAGCGTCTTGTGATAGCGGCCCAGCCGCTCGACGATGCCGGCGTACGCCTGCGGGATGATGCGGATCGAGCGGAAGATGACGACGACCACGAAGATCGCCAGCACCGCCAGCAGGATGATGACGAACAGCTGGCCGATGAAGGCACTCGGATCGATCATTCGATGGTCCTCTCAGGGGTGGTGGGAGCGGCCGGCGGCCGGGTCGCGGGGGCGACCTCGGCGACGGAGCCGTGGATCCTGGTGACGACGACGCGGTCGGCCTCGCGCACCGTCGAGCCGGTGGCGGCGGGTGCGAGCCGGGCCGTCCAGGTCTCGCCGTTGTCCAGGCGCACCAGCCCGGCATCCTCGACGAAGTCGCGCATCACACGGCCGCCGAGGCCGTACAGCGCCTCGACGTTGCTCGGCGTCGTATCGGCGCCCTTCTTGAGGGTGCGCAGCAGCAGAGGCCTGATGGTGAAGAGGAGCAGGGCGGAGAGTGCGGCGGCGAGGCCGATCTGCAGCCACCAGGGCCCGCCGAGCAGGTTGGTGCCGAGACCGCCGATGAGGCTGCCCGCGGCGAGCATGAGGAAGGTGAACTCGAGCGTGATCAGCTCGATGATCACGAAGACGATGACCAGCGCCAGCCAGAGGATCCAGAGGTACTGGGTCAGGTCCGGGAACATCGCGCCCTTCCGTGGGTGGGTGTCGACCTCGACGCTACCACCCGGGGGTCACCGGTAGTGTCGAGCGGGTGAACAGTGCGAACCCGCTCGCGCCCGGCTCGCTCGCCGGCAAGCGCGCCCTCATCACCGGATCGTCCCGCGGCATCGGCGCCGACACCGCGACCTATCTGGCCGCGGCGGGGGCGCGCGTGGTCATCAACTACCGCAACAAGGAGGCGCGGGCGCTGAAGCTCGTCGCCGCGATCGTCGAGGCGGGCGGTGACGCCATCGCCATCGGCGCCGACCTCACCGACGCGGACTCGGTGCGCGTGATGGCCGAGGCGGTGCAGGAGGAGCTCGGCGGGCTCGACATCCTGGTGCTCAACGCCTCGGGCGGCATGGAGTCGGGCATGGCGGAGGACTACGCCATGAAGCTCAACCGCGACGCCCAGGTCGACTTCCTCGCCGCCATGCGCCCGCTGCTCGGGCGCGGCTCGCGCGTGGTGTTCGTGACCAGCCACCAGGCGCACTTCATCCGCACCGTCGAGACCATGCCGGAGTACCTGCAGGTCGCCCTCAGCAAGCGGGCGGGCGAGGATGCGTTGCGCGAGCAGATCCCGACGCTTCAGGCCGACGGCATCGAGTTCGTGGTCGTCTCCGGCGACATGATCGAGGGCACCATCACCGCGACGCTGCTGCAACGCGCCAACCCCGACGCGATCGCGTCCCGCCGCGAGGCCGCGGGCCGGCTGTACAACGTGTCGGAGTTCGCCGCCGAGGTCGCCCTCGCGGCGCTCGAGCCGATCCCGGAGGATCGCACCCGCTACGTCGGCGACATCTCGGACTTCCAGCGCGCCTGATGCTCCCGAACGACATCGAGCGGCTGCTCAGCGTCTCGTCGCCGACCGTCCACCCGGACGGCACCTGGGCCGTGGTGTCGGTGACCAGACCCGATCTGGATGCGGACGCCACGGTCGGTCAGCTCTGGCGCGTCCCGCTGGACGGCGGCCCCGCATCCCGGCTCACCCGCGGGCGTCTCGACACGGCACCCCGGTTCAGCCCGGACGGCCGCACGCTCGCGTTCCTGCGCGGCGGCGGGGGACCGGCGCAGCTGCACGCCGTGCCGCTCGACGGCGGGGAGCCGGTGGCGCTCACGGACCAGAAGCTCGGGGTGTCGGACTTCGCCTGGTCGCCCGACGGGAGCCGCATCGCGTACATCGCACGCGTGCCCGAGCAGGGTCGGTACGGCACCGTCGACGGTCTCGAGCCGCAGGCCGAGCGCGGCCGTCGCATCGTCTCGCTCGACTTCAAGGCCAACGGCCTCGGGTACCGGCTCGACCGGCCGGCGCAGGTGTTCGCCGTCGACGTGCCCGACCTGCACGCCGAGCCCGCCTACGAGGCGGCGCCGCTGCCGGACGGCACCAAGCCCGACGTGCAGCGCGTGCCGGACTCGGACCGCCTCACGGACGACCCGTACGAGTACTCGTCGGTGGCCTTCGTCGGCGACAGCGTCGCGGCCATCGCGGCCCGGCACGCGGGCCGGGACACGGACGTCGTCAACCGCATCTGGGTGTTCGACGAGCCGTTCCTGCCGCGGGCGCTGACGCCGGAGCACGGGTACAGCTTCGGCACCGTGCGGCAGTCGCCGGCGGGCGTCGTGTTCGCGCTCGGCATCCAGCCGGCCGACGACCGCGACTTCGTCGGCCTCGCCGCCGGCCTGTTCCGCATCGAGGACGGCGTCGAGCCCGTGCGGCTGACCGACGAGTCCGTCGACCTGGGGGAGTCGCCGCTCGCCTTCGACGGCTCGCAGGTGCTGGTGACCGAACGCGCCCGCGGCCGCCGCATCCTCACCATCGTGGACGGGGGCGGGGCACGCCGCATCGGCGAGGGCGACCCGGCGGTGCGCGGCGTCGCGGCGGCGGCGGGCAAGGTCGTCGCCACCGTGACCACGCCGGCATCCGCGGGCGAGGTCGCGCTCGTGCAGGGCGAGCTGCGCATCCTGACCTCGTTCGCCGACGGAGCCGAGCCGGTGCTGCCGCACGAGCTCGAGATCGCCGGCCGCGACGGCTACCCGGTGCACGGCTGGGTGGCCGTCCCACCCGGGGAGGGCCCGCATCCGGTGCTCCTGATGATCCACGGCGGACCCTTCGCCGACTACGGGCAGGGGCTGTTCGACGAGACCCAGGTGTACGTCGAGGCCGGATACGCCGTCGTCTACGGCAACCCGCGGGGCAGCGCCGGCTACGGGCAGGAGCACGGCCGGTCGATCCGCCGAGCGATGGGCACCGTCGACCTGCATGACGTGCTCGACCTGCTCGACGGCGCGCTCGAGCGGTTCCCGTCGCTGAACCGCGGACGGCTCGGCATCCTCGGCGGCTCGTACGGCGGCTACCTCACGGCGTGGACCATCGCGCACGACCACCGGTTCCGCGCGGCGATC
>DATMVL010000273.1:0-2361 GCA_035563175.1 Rhodoglobus sp.
TGGGCGGTGAGGGTGGCGGGCACGCCCGTGTACGCCACGGTGCCGTCCGGCGTCGAGCGGATGCCCGCCGCGAGGTCGAGCGTGGCGAAGGGCACCAGGCCCGCGCCGCCGGCGGTGAGCAGCAGCATGCCGGCGCCGGCGGAATCCAGCCGCACGACCGGGTCGGCCAGCGTGAGGTCGAGCGTGCCGCCGTGGCCCTGGAAGCGCACCGAGCCCGAGTACCGCGCGGTGCCGGTGCCGGTGGCGGCGTCGAAGTCGCCGCCCACCGCCTGACCGAACACGAGCGCCCCGCCGCTCGATCCGACGCCCGAGGTGCTGACGCTGCCGCGCGCGATCGGGCCGACCACGTACGAGCGGAACGACTGCTTGACACCCCAGGTCAGCGAGCCCGAGCCCTGCTGCTGGGGGGACTCCGCAGCCGGAGCCGACGGTCGCGGGGTGACGACCAGCGTCAGTTCGCCCGACGATGATGCGTGCAGCACCGGGTCGGCGGGGCTGAACGTCGCGACGAACGTGTGCGCGCCCGCGGCGAGTGACGCAGTGGTGACGGATGCCCGACCGCCGGCGACGGGCACGGTGGCGAGCACCGCATCCCCGCTCCGGAACACCACCGAACCGGCGGCGGCGGGCGACACCGCTGCCGTGAGCGTGGGCGAGGCGCCCTCGAACAGTCCGGTCGCGGGGGCGGCGGTCAGCTCGGTCGTCGTCGGGGTGACCGGCGCCGCGGCGAACGAGATCGGCGTGTAGGTCTCGAACGGCGCGTGGACGGCACCCGAACCGGCGTAGGTGTAGACGCCGTAGTTCCCGGAGGCCGCGGGCGCGATGGCGCTCACGGGCAGCTCGATGGTGAAGGAGCCGTCGGGGGCGATGACGAAACCGGCGGCGCCCAGCAGCGGCGCATCGGCGGCGTTCACGCCCCAGCGCTGCGTGCCGGTGGTGCGGCTGGACGACGGGACGCCGGCGCTCGGCTGCCACACCTGCGGGAACTTGCCGAGGACCACGTATGCTCCGCCGAACCGGCCGGCGAGCGGCGGCCGGGTGCCGTTGGTGGCGGGCGCGGCGGCGGTGAAGTTCCAGCCCCTGACGGTGACGGTGTCCCCGGCGGGGTCGAGGCCGGTGCTCTCCGAGAGCGTGATCATGGGCGCCGTGCTGAAGGAGACCGGGGTGTAGGTCTCGAAGGGCGCGTATCCGGCGCCGCTGCCGCCGTAGGTGTAGATGCCGTAGTTCCCGGTGGCCGGCTCGTTCGGGAAGCCCGTGGCCACCGTCAGCTCGACGGTGAAGGAGCCGTCGGGGCGGATGGCGACCGCCGCCGAGCCGAGCGACGCGGCATCCTCGGGGTTCACCACCCAGCGCTGGTCGGCGATCGTGCGCGCGCTGGTCGGGGCGCCGACGCTCGGCTGCCAGACGTCCGCGAAGCGGCCGAACACGACGTAGGCGCCGCCGAACCGGCCGGTGAGCGGGGGCCGGGTGCCGTTCGTGAGCGGGGCGACCGGGCCGAAGCCGGTGCCGGTCACGGTGACGGTCTGGCCGGCCGGGCTCAGTCCGGTCGTCTGCGACACCAAGATGGTCGGGGTCTGCGGCTGCGCGGCGGGCTCGTCGATCGCGAGCGGTGCGACCGCCGCGTCGGCGGTCGGTTCCGTGTGCTGCTCAGCGCGGGCGGGCTCCTCCGCCGGCGCGGGCTCGTCGGGCACGCCGTCCACGACGGGACCTTCCGCGGGTTCCGGTTGCTCGGTCGGGACGGGCTCGACGGGTTCGTTCTCGACGGGGGCCACGATCTCGACGGCGTCGAGCTCGTCGGCGGTCGCGGGGCTGGCGCTGAGCAATCCCGAGACGACCAGCGCGATCGCCGCGGTGACGGCGGCGGCGCTGCGTCCACGGGAGCGGTTCGATGCGAACACGGTTCTCCGGATGCTGAGGTTGGGAACTTAGGTATGCCTAAGCTAAGACCGACCCTAGGGCGCCCCGAGTCGCGCTGTCAAAAGGCCGGAACAAACCCGCAGCGGGCTTGGTTGAATAGGGCAGACGACGAGAAGGAGCCGACATGGGCACCCCGCGAACCGACGACCAGCAGTACAACGTCGAGAAGACCGACGAGCAGTGGCGTGAGGAGTTGAGCCCCGAGCGATACGCGATCCTGCGCGAGGCCGCGACGGAGCGGCCGTGGACGGGCGAGCTGCTCGACGAGTCGCGCGCCGGCCTCTACAGCTGTGCGGCGTGCGGCGCCGAGCTGTTCAAGAGCGGCACGAAGTTCGACTCCGGCTGCGGCTGGCCCAGCTTCTACGACTCGGTGAACCCGGACGCGGTCGAGCTCATCGAGGACCGCAGCCTCGGCATGGTGCGCACCGAGGTGCGCTGCGCCAA
>DATMVL010000274.1:0-11435 GCA_035563175.1 Rhodoglobus sp.
AGCACGATCTCGCTCGGGATCGGCGGGAACACCGTCTCGATGACGATGAGCAGCCCGACGCCCCACTCGCCGAGCGCCTCGATGAGCCGGGCGGCGATGCCGACGAGCCCGCCGAGGTCCTCGGCTCCTCCAGTGGCGAAGGTCGGCATCAGTGGACGATGTGCATCGCGCGGGCGGCGTCGGTGATGCTGCCCGTCAGCGACGGGTACACCGAGAACGCGCGGGCGAGCTGGTCGACGGTCAGGCGGTGCTCCACCGCGAGCGATACCGGCAGGATCAGCTCCGACGCCTTCGGCGCGACGATCACCCCGCCGATCACGGTGCCGGATCCGGTGCGGGCGAACAGCTTCACGAAGCCGTCCTTGATGCCCATCATCTTCGCGCGCGGATTCGATGCCAGCGGCAGCTTGTAGATGTCGCCCTGCGCGATGCCGTCCTCGATCTGCTTCTGCGACCAGCCGACCGTGGCGATCTCGGGCTGGGTGAAGATGTTCGACGTCACGTTGCGCAGCTCCGTCGGTGAGACCGCGTCGCCCATCGCGTGGTAGACCGCCGTGCGGCCCTGCATCGAGGCGACGGATGCCAGCGGCAGGAAGTCGCTGCAGTCCCCGGCCGCGTAGATGGCCGGCACCGACGTGCGCGCGACCCGGTTCACGCGGATGTGGCCGGAGTCGGTGAGCTGCACCCCGGCCTCCTCCAGCCCGATGCCGGCGGTGTTCGGGATCGCGCCGACCGCCATCAGGCAGTGGCTGCCCTCGACGGTGCGTCCGTCGGCGAGGGTGGCGACCACGCCGTCCTTCGTCGCGACGACCGACTCGGCCCGCGACTTGCTCAGCACGGTCATGCCGTTGCGGGTGAAGACATCCTCGATCACGCGGGCCGCATCCTGGTCCTCGCCGGGCAGCACCTGGTCGCGGCTGGAGATCAGCGTCACCTTGGAACCGAGCGCGGTGTAGGCCGAGGCGAACTCGGCGCCGGTCACCCCGGAGCCGACCACGATGAGGTGCTCGGGCACCTCCTCGAGGTTGTAGAGGTCCTTCCAGGTGAAGATGCGCTCGCCGTCCGGCTTGGCCGCGGGCAGCACACGCGGTCTGGCGCCGACCGAGACGACGATGGTGTCGGCGTCGATCTCGTCGAAGTCCTTGGCGCTCCTGCCCTTGCCGGCTGAGACGACGATGCGCGACGGGCCGTCGAGACGGCCCTGGCCGACGACCACCCGCACGCCCGCCTTGATCAGCTGCGACTTCATGTCCTCCGACTGCTGCCGGGCGAGCCGCAGCAGCCGGGCGTTCACGGCGGCGAGGTTCACCGCCACCTCGGGGCGCACGGCGCGGCCGCTCTCGGATCGGGAGAAGAACTGAACGCCGAGGTCCGTGGCCTCGCCGATGCTGTTCGTCGCCTCCGCGGTCGCGATGAGGGTCTTCGACGGCACCACGTCGGTGAGCACCGCCGAGCCGCCGACGCCCTTCTGCTCGACGAGCGTCACCTCGGCGCCGAGCTGCGCTCCGGCGAGCGCGGCTTCGTATCCACCGGGGCCGCCGCCGAGCACGGCGATCCGCTGCTTGCGCTCGAACTCGTAGGCCATGGTGTCGATCCTTTCAGATCGGCGCGTCCGGGGCCCGGGAATAGAGTGAGTGGATGCTGTCGCAGAACCCCCTCGACGACCCTTCCGCCGACCCGTTCGCCATCGCCGCCGAGGCCGCGGCGCAGCTCGCCGAGGCCACCGGTGTGGAACGCCACGACATCGCCCTCACGCTCGGCAGCGGCTGGGCGAAGGCCGCCGACCTCATCGGCGAGACCACCGCGACCGTGCCCGCCACCGACATCATCGGTTTCGGCAAGCCGGCGCTCTCCGGTCACGTCGGCACCCTGCGCTCCGTGCTGCTGCCCAGCGGCAAGCGCGCGCTCGTGATCGGCGCGCGCACGCACTACTACGAGGGGCACGGCGTGCGCCGCGTGGTGCACTCGGTGCGCACCGCGGCGGCGGCGGGGGCATCCGTCATGATCCTCACCAACGGCGCCGGCGGCATCAAGCCGCACTGGCAGGGCGGCACCCCGGTGCTGATCAGCGACCACATCAACCTCACGGCGGACTCCCCGCTCGAGGGCGCCACCTTCGTCGATCTCACCGACCTGTACTCGGCGCGGCTGCGCGAGGTGGCCCGCGGCGTCGACGCGTCGCTCGACGAGGGCGTGTACTGCCAGTTCCGCGGCCCGCACTACGAGACGCCGGCCGAGGTGCAGATGGCGCGGATCATGGGCGGCCACATCGTGGGCATGTCCACCGCTCTCGAGGCGATCGCCGCGCGCGAGGCCGGCATGGAGATCCTCGGCATGTCGCTGATCACCAACCTGGCCGCGGGCATCCAGACCACCCCGCTCAGCCACGCCGAGGTGATCGAGGCGGGTCGCGAGGCCGAGGGGCGTATCAGCGGACTGCTGGCGCGCATCGTGGCGGAGCTCTGATGGCGGTGCAGGATGCCCTGCTCGAGCAGGCGCGGGCGTGGCGGGCTCAGGATCCCGACCCGGTCACCCGCGACGAGCTCGACGAGCTGGTCGACGCCGGCGACCTCGAGGGGCTGCGGGACCGATTCGGCTCCCGCCTCGCGTTCGGCACCGCCGGGCTGCGCGGCGAGCTGGGTGCCGGCCCGAACCGGATGAACCGGGTGCTGGTGAGCCAGGCCGCGGGCGGGCTGGCCGCGTACCTGGTCGACCGGTACGACGACCCGAGCATCGTGATCGGCTACGACGGCCGCGTGAACTCCGACGTGTTCGCCCGTGACACCGCCGTCATCATGGCCGGTGCGGGCGTGCGCGCGGTGCTGCTGCCGCGCAGGCTGCCGACGCCGGTGCTCGCCTTCGCGGTGCGGCACCTCGGCGTCTCGGCCGGCGTGATGGTCACCGCCAGCCACAACCCGGCGCGCGACAACGGCTACAAGGTGTACCTCGGCGGTGAGGACGGCGGGTCGCAGATCGTGCCGCCCGCCGACGGGCTGATCGCGCAGCGGATCGCCGACGTCGCCACCCGCTCGATCGCCGAGCTGCCGCGGTCCAACGCGTTCACCCTCGCCGACGAGTCGGTGCTCGACGCCTACGTGCGGCAGACGGCCGCGCTGCGGACGGGGCCGACGGACATCCGGTTCGTGTACTCCGCAATGCACGGCGTCGGGTGGGAGACGGCGAGCCGGGTGTTCGAGGCGGCCGGGTTCCCGGCGCCGACCTCGGTCGTGGAGCAGCAGGAGCCGGACGCGTCATTCCCCACCGTGGCGTTCCCGAATCCGGAGGAGCCGGGCGCGATGGACCTCGCGTTCGCCGCGGCGCAGGCCGCGGGTGCAGACCTCGCCATCGTCAACGATCCCGACGCCGACCGGCTGGCGGTGGCCATCCCGGACGCGTCCGGCTGGCGCCGGCTCAGCGGCAACGAGGTGGGCACCCTGCTCGGCTGGCGTGCGGCGGAGCGGACGAAGAAGGGCACGCTGGCGGCGTCGATCGTCTCCTCCCCCGCACTGCGCACCCTGGCGGAGGCTCACGGGCTGCCGTACGCGGACACGCTGACCGGCTTCAAGTGGATCTCGCGTGTCGGCGGCCTCGCCTTCGGCTACGAGGAGGCGCTCGGCTACCTCGTCGACCCCGGCAAGGTGCGCGACAAGGACGGCATCTCGGCGGCCGTCGACTTCCTCGCCATGGCCGCTGAGCTGAAAGCCGAGGGGCGCACCGTCGCCGACCGGCTCGACGAGTTCACGCAGCGGTTCGGCGCGTTCGCCAGCGGGCAGGTCTCGCTGCGCGTCGACGACCTGTCGGACATCGGCCGGATGATGGCCGCGCTGCGCGCGCAGCCGCCCGCGTCGGTCGGCGGGCTGGCCGTCGATCGCATCGACGACTTCATCGACGGCTTCGAGGGGTACCCGCCCGGCGACATCCTGCGGCTGTGGATCGGGGGCTCGCGCGTGATCGTGCGCCCGAGCGGCACCGAGCCGAAGCTCAAGGTGTACCTCGACGCGTTCAGCGACGAGGGCTCGGTCGAGGAGCGGAAGGGCGCCGCGGCCGAGGTCATCGCGAAGCTCGAGGCGGGCATGCGCGAGCTGCTGCAGGCCTGAGTCCGTGGCGGACATCGAGCTCGCCCGGATCGCGGCGGGCAGCGTGACGCTGCACGACGCGCGCCGGAAGGAGCGACGCACGGTCGCGCTGGAGCCGTTCGAGCTGGGCGTGTACCCGGTGACGCAGGAGCAGGTGGCTGAGCTGCTCGGCGAGGCCGCGGACCACCCGCGGCGACCGGCGACCGACGTGAGCTGGTTGCGGGCCATCCGGTTCTGCAACGCGCTCTCGGAGTGGGAGGGCCTCGACCCGGCGTACGCGTTCGAGGGCGAGGACGTGACCTGGCACGTCGACGCCGACGGGTTCCGGCTGCCGACGGAGGCGGAGTGGGAGTTCGCCTGCCGCGCCGGCTCGACCACCCCGCAATACGGCCCGCTCGCCGAGATCGCATGGACCTCGGCGGACGGCGTGAGCCACCCGCAGCCGGTGGGCGGCAAGCTGCCGAACCTCAACGGCCTGTTCGACACGCTCGGCAACGTGTGGGAGTGGTGCTGGGATCTGCTCGACCCGGCCCGCTACGACCGCTACCGCGTGTTCCGGGGTGGCGGCTTCGCCGACGACGCGTGGAGTGTGCGCGCCTCCACCCGCCGGGGCGGCGCGCCCCGTATGCACCACGAGGACGTCGGCTTCCGCGTGGCCCGCGGCGGCTTCGACGCGGTCGACGCCGCGCAGGGCTGGTCGGCCGCCGCCGACGCCGAGCGCGCCGCCTTCGACGGGCCCCTGCCGCCGGGCTGGACGCCGCGCCGCTGACGCGCCCCTACGAATTCGACGGACCGTCCGTGGAATTCGTAGTCGCTGCCGTGCGACTTGCCGTGTGCAGCACCGTGCTGCAGACGGCGAACGTCTCAGCCCAGCGCAGCCTCGAGCTTGCGGGTGAGCTCGTCGGTGTCGAAGTAGTTCTCGATCACGATGACGTCGGCGTAGGTCTGCCCGATCGCGTCGACGAACTCCGGCGAGGTGAGGATCACCTGCGCGTCGGCGGCGGCAATCTTCACCGAGCCGATGTCGGCGGCGACGACGTCCGCCTCCAGGTCGAGGCGCTTGAGCACCCGTTCGGCGTTCACCTTCAGGATGCCCGAGCTGCCGATGCCGGCACCGCAGATGGTCACGATCTTCATCGATCCGCCCCCATGATCCGCCGCACGTCCTGCACGGTCGCCGCCGTCGCCAGCTGCTCCACCGCGTCCGAGTCGTTGAACACGTTCGCCACCGCGGCGACCGCGCCCAGGTGATCGCCGCCGCGGGTGATCGCGAGACCGAGCACGACCCGCACCGGGTCGTTGTACGGATGCCCGAACTCGATCGGCGTCGCGAGCGTCACGACCGCGAGCCCGTCGGCCCGCACCTCCGGGCCCGGTCGTGCGTGGGCCAGAGCCAGCCCCGGCGCGATCACGACGTACGGACCGTGCTCCTCGATCATCCGGACCATCTCGCCGCCGTAGGCGGGCGTCGCCGCACCGGATGCCGCCAGCGCCTCACCGACCAGCGTCACCGCGGCACGCCAGTCGGCCGCGGTCGCGTCGAGCACGACCGCGCTCTCGGGCAGCGGCGGGAGCGGCATGCCTCAGGCCGCCTCGAACCCGTCGGTGATGATGTCCGCGAGCTCCTCGCGGTCCTCGAGCGGCAGGAAGGATGCCGCAGCCGCGTTCAGCTGGAACACCATCAGGTCGGTCAGGTCGTAGTCGAACGTCTCGACCAGCACGGCGAGCTCGCGGCTCAGCGTCGTGCGGCTCATCAACCGGTTGTCGGTGTTCACCGTCACCCGGAAGCCGAGCTGGTACAGCAGGTCGATCGGGTGATCCTGCAGCTCGTCGCCCCACTGCGCGAAGGCGCGGGTGTCGACGTTCGAGGTGGGGCTCACCTCGAGGGCGATCTCGCGGTCCTTCACCCACTGGGCGACCGGGCCGAGCGACACGTAGGTGTTCTCGCCGTCCTCGCGCTCGATCGTGATGTCCTCGGCGAGCCGCACACCGTGGCCGAGGCGCAGGGCGCGGCCGTCCACGATGGCGCTGCGGATGCTCTCGATGCCGTCGGCCTCGCCGGCGTGCACGGTGCGCGGCAGCATCTGCTCGGCGAGGTACTCGAAGGCGTCCCGCATCCGGCTGGGCGGGAAGCCAGCCTCCGGGCCGGCGATGTCGAAGCCCACGACGCCGTGGTCGCGGTGCCGCACCGCGAGTTGCGCGATCTCCAGGCCCCGGTCGAGGTGGCGCATGGCGCTCACCAGCTGACCGATGCGGATGCGGCCGCCGGCCTCGCGGACATCCGCGATGCCACGCTCGATGCCCTCCTGCACGGCCTCGACCGCCTCGTCGAGCGACAGCCCGCCGTCGAGGTGCTGCTCGGGTGCCCACCGCACCTCGCCGTAGATGACGCCGTCGGCGTGCAGATCCTGCACGAACTCGCGGGCCACCCGCTCGAGACCCTCACGGGTCTGCATCACGCCGGTGGTGATCGCGAACGTCTTCAGGTACTCGACCAGCGAGTCCTTCTCCTCGTTGAACCAGTCCGCCAGCGCGGCCGGCTCGGTCGCCGGCAGCTCGAGCCCGATCGCGTCGGCGAGCTCGATGATCGTCTGGGGCCGCAGACCGCCGTCGAGGTGGTCGTGCAGCGACACCTTGGGCAGGGTCGTGATGTCGGGCCCGCCGTCGGGCATGAGGAGGTCGCCGCTCATGACCCCAAGGCTACTAGTCGACGCGTCCGGCGATCAGCGGACCGCCGTCGTCGATCGCGTCGCCCTCGGCGCCGATCGACCACGCGCCCTCGAGCGCCTCGACGGCGCGGGCGAACCGGCCGGGCTCGCTGGTGCGCATCGTGAACAGCGGCTGCCCCGCGGTGACGCGGTCGCCGGGCTTCGCGTGCAGGTCGATGCCGGCGCCGTGATCGACCGGGTCCTCCTTGCGCGCACGGCCCGCGCCCAGCCGCCACGCGGCGATGCCGAACGGCAGCGCCTCCTGCTTCACCAGGATGCCGTCCCGGTCCGCGACGACGGTCTCGCTCTCCGGTGCCACCGGCAGCTCCGCGTCGGCATCGCCGCCCTGCGCGGCGATCATCGCCCGCCAGCTGTCCATCGCCCGGCCGTCCCGCAGCGCGGCCTCGACGTCGGCGTCGGGCTGCCCGGCGAGGGCGAGCATCTCGCGGGCGAGCGCGACCGTGAGCTCGACCACGTCGGCCGGGCCGCCGCCGGCGAGCACCTCCACCGACTCGCGCACCTCGTTCGCGTTGCCGATCGCGAGACCGAGCGGCACGTGCATGTTCGTGAGCAACGCCACCGTCTGCACCCCGGCATCCTTGCCCAGCTGCACCATCACCTCGGCCAGCTCGCGGCTGCGCGCCGGGTCCTGCAGGAACGCGCCGGAGCCGTGCTTCACGTCGAGCACCAGCGACGCGGTGCCCTCGGCGAGCTTCTTGCTCATGATCGACGACGCGATCAGCGGGATCGCCTCGACGGTGCCGGTGATGTCGCGCAGCGCGTACAGCTTGCCGTCCGCCGGGGCCAGGCCCGCGCCGGCCGCGCACACCACGGCGCCGACGTCGCGCAGCTGCGCCATGAACTCCTCGTTGCTGAGCTTCGCCCGCCAGCCGGGGATCGACTCGAGCTTGTCGAGCGTGCCGCCGGTGTGACCGAGACCGCGGCCGGAGAGCTGCGGCACCGCCACGCCGAACGCCGCGACGAGCGGTGCCAGCGGCAGGGTGATCTTGTCGCCCACGCCGCCGGTGGAGTGCTTGTCGGTGGTCGGCTTCGGCAGGCCGGAGAAGTCCAGACGCTCGCCGCTGGCGATCATCGCCGCGGTGAGGTCGCGGATCTCGCTGCGCTCCATGCCGTTGAGGAAGATCGCCATCGTCATGGCCGACATCTGCTCGTCGGCGACGTAGCCGCGGGTGTAGGCGTCGATCAGCCAGTCGATCTGCGCGGTCGACAGCACCCGGCCATCCCGCTTGGTCTTGATCAGATCGACGGCGTCGAAGGCTTCAACCACGGGTGTCGTCCTCAGCGGAGTAGGCGGCGAGCGTGCGCGGCCCGAACGCGTCGGGCAGCACCTCGTCGATGGTGCGGATGCCGGAGACCGTCTCGAGCAGCATGCCCTCGGCGGAGTGCTCGAACAGCAGCTGGCGGCAGCGGCCGCACGGCATGAGCGCGTTGCCGTGCCCGTCGACGCAGGTGAACGCGACGAGCCTGCCGCCGCCGGTCATGTGCAGCGCCGACACCAGGCTGCATTCGGCGCACAGCGTCAGGCCGTACGAGGCGTTCTCGACGTTCGCGCCGGAGATCACGCGGCCGTCGTCCACGATCGCGGCGACCCCGACCGGGAAGTGGGAGTAGGGCACGTAGGCGTGCTGCAGCGCGTCCTTCGCAACCGCGCGCAGTGCATCCCAATCGATCGATGCGCTCATGACTTGATGTAGGGCTTGCCGGCCGCTGCGGGTCCGCGGGACTGCCCGACCAGTCCGGCGACGGCGAAGATCGTCACCACGTAGGGCAGCATGAGCATGAACTCGCTCGGCACCGGGGATCCGATGATGCTGAGCACGCTCTGCAGGTTCGAGGCGAAGCCGAACAGCAGGGCCGCGAGGGTGGCCCGGATGGGGTCCCAGCGGCCGAAGATGACAGCGGCGAGGGCGATGAACCCGGCGCCCGCGGTCATCTCCTTGTTGAAGGCGCCGACCGAGCCGAGGGTGAAGAACGAGCCGCCGAGACCGGCGATCGCACCGGCGAGCGAGACGTTCCAGAACCGGGTGCCGGTCACGTTGATGCCGACGGTGTCCGCTGCTTGAGGATGCTCGCCCACCGACCGCAGGCGCAGCCCCCACCGGGTGTGGAACAGGCCGAACCACACCAGGAACACGGCGACGTACATGATGTAGATGATGATCGTCTGCCGGAACAGCACCGGCCCGAGGATGGGGATCTCGGACAGCAGCGGGATCGGGATGCGCGGGAAGCGGTCAGGGCTGTTGAGCACGTCGGGGTTGCCGGCGAGCACCTTGGAGAACAGGAAGCTCGTGAGGCCGGTGACGAGCACGTTGAGCACGACGCCGACGATGACCTGGTCGACCAGGTACTTGATCGAGAACGCGGCCAGCACGAACGAGACGAGCACGCCGGCGACGGTCGCGGCGAGCACGCCCAGCAGAGGCAGGCCGGTGACCGAGGCGACGACGGCGGAGGCGAACGCGCCGGCGAGCAGCTGACCCTCGATGGCGACGTTCACGACGCCGACCCGCTCGGAGATCACGCCGCCGAGCGCGCCGAAGATGAGCGGCGCGCTGAGGCCGACCGATCCGACCAGCAGACCGGCGATCGGCAGCGTCGCGCCGGCGGCCGCCCAGGTCAGGAACCCGACCAGGAACAGCACGGCGAAGACCGCGATCAGCCACAGCGGCGTCTTCTGCGCCCGGTAGGAGCGGAACGCCGAGAACGCGGCGATCGCGAACAGCAGCACGGACACGGCGATGGTCACGGCGGTGACGTCGGCCGGGATGACCGGCAGCTGGATGGCGTCGGCGTCGGTCGAGAGCCGGAAGTTCGTCGTGCCGGAGCGCGGGATCGCGGCGAACAGCAGCACCGCGATGACGGCGAACGCGGCCAGCACGATCGGCGTCTTCCAGCTGCGCACCTGGGCGCGCTCGAGCGTCGCCGGCGCGGACGAGATGGTGGTCTCGGTGGTCATCGGGTCACGACCTTCCCAGCGCGGAGGGCCCGGGCGGTGCCGGGCACCGGCAGCCGGAAGATGGTGCGCACCAGCGGCGGTGCGGCGATGAACAGCACGATGAGCGACTGCACGACGAGCACGATGTCGATCGGCACGCCCTCGGCCGCCTGCATCGAGTAGCCGCCGGCCTTGAGCGCGCCGAACAGCACACCGGCGATGAACACGCCGAGCGGGCGGGAGCGCCCGAGCAGGGCGACGGTGATCGCGTCGAAGCCGATGCCGGCGTCGATGCCGGCGGTGAAGCCGGTGGTCACGGTGCCGAGCACCTGGTTGACGCCGGCGAGGCCGACCAGCCCGCCGGAGAGCAGCATCGCGTAGACGGTGACGCGCTTGACGCCGATGCCGGCGACGCGGGCCGCGTGCGGGTTCTCGCCGACCGCGCGGAACTTGAAGCCGAGGCTGGAGCGGTTGAACAGGAACCACACGAACACCGTCGCGACGATCGCCAGCACGAAGCCCCAGTGCAGATTGAAGCCGGAGCCCACCAGCGGCGGGAAGATCGCCGACTCGAGCATCGGGGCCGACTTCGGGTTGCTCGACCCCGGCGCCTGCAACAGCCCCTGCTTCGTGAGCAGGAACGAGATCAGGTAGAAGCCGATGTAGTTGAGCATGATCGTGACGATCACCTCGTGCGCGCCGGTGGTGGCCTTCAGCAGACCGGCGATGCCACCCCAGATCGCGCCGGCCGCGACACCGGCGAGCACGGCGACGAGCAGGTGGATGCCCGGCGGCAGCGGCCACGCGAAGCCGACGTACCCGGCCGCACCGGCGGCGACGAGCATCTGGCCGCGACCGCCGATGTTGAACAGGCCGACCCGGAACGCGAGGGCGACGCCGAGGCCGGCGACGATGAGCGGCGTCGCGAAGGTGAGCGTCTCGGTGAGGGGTCGGATGCCCGCCTCGAACCCGGGCCGGCGGAAGTTGTAGATCGACCCCTGGAACAGCGCGCTGTAGGCGCCCGACACGGCTTCCCAGATGGCCCGGAAGGTGTCGGTCGGCCGGGAGAAGAAGTACCCGCTCGCGGCCTGGACGTCCTCGTTCGTGGCGGCGATCATGATGGCGCCGACGAGCAGCGCCATCACGACGGCGAGCACGGAGATCATGGCGTTGCCGCCGACGATGTCGCGCAGCACCTGGTGCGATCGCGAGGGCGGCGGCACCTGCTCGGCCGGGGTCTGCCCCGGTTCGAGCGCGTCGGGTGTCTGGCCCTGGGCGGGGATCTGCGCGTCGGTCACGCTGTCGCTCCTGCGGTGCTCGGGTGCTCGCCGGCCATCATGAGACCGAGCACGTCACGCGGGGTGTCGCCGGGCACGATCCCGACGATCGTGCCACGGTACATGACCGCGATCCGGTCGGCCAGCGCGACGACCTCGTCGAGCTCGGTGGAGACCACGATGACCGAGATGCCGGCATCCCGCGTCTCGACGATCCGTGTGTGCACGAACTCGATGGAGCCGACGTCGAGTCCACGGGTGGGCTGCGCGGCGACGAACAGCCGCAGGTCCCGGCTGAGCTCCCGCGCCAGCACCACCTTCTGCTGGTTGCCGCCGGAGAGGCGGCCGACGTGGGTGCCGATCCCCTGGGCGCGGATGTCGAACTCGGCGACCTTCTCCTCCGCGAACTCGGACA
>DATMVL010000275.1:0-5194 GCA_035563175.1 Rhodoglobus sp.
GCCGGCTGCGCAAGCCGGACTTCACCGCCGTCGACGGCGTCAGCTTCGCGATCCGCCCCGGCGAGGTGCTCGGGCTGGTCGGGGAGAGCGGCAGCGGGAAGACCACCATCGGCCGGGCCATCGCCGGGCTGACCAAGGTCAGCGGCGGGTCGCTGCGGGTGCTCGGCACGGAGATGAACGGGTTCAAGGAGCGTGCCTTCCGGCCGGTCCGGGAGCGGATCGGGTTCGTCTTCCAGGACCCGGCGTCCAGCTTCAACCCGCTGCTCACCATCGCCGAGGCCGTGGCCGAGCCCCTGGTCGTGCACAAGCGCGCCAAGGACCCGGCGGCCGCGCGGGCCCGGGTCGACGAGCTGCTGGAGGCGGTGCAGCTGCCGCGGGCGTTCGGCGACCGCTACCCGCACGAGCTCTCCGGTGGCCAGCGCCAGCGGGCCAGCCTGGCGCGCGGACTCGCCCTGCAGCCGGAGCTGCTCATCGCCGACGAGCCCACCTCGGCGCTGGACGTCTCGGTGCAGGCCCGGGTGCTCGAGCTCTTCGCCCGGCTGCAGGGCGAGCTCGGCTTCGCGGCGCTGTTCATCAGCCACGACCTGGCGGTCGTCGACATGCTCTCCGACCGCATCGCCGTGCTGTACCGCGGCGAGCTCGTGGAGGAGGGCCCCGGCACGCAGGTGCTCGGCGCGCCGCAGCATCCCTACACCAGGCGGTTGCTCGCGTCGCTGCCGGTGCCCGACCCGGTGGAGCAGGCGGAGCGCCGCGAGCAGCTGCGGGCTCTGCGGGCGACCGGAGCGGAGCCGGCGTGATCATCGACACCGAGGGACCGGCGGTCGCGGCGCGCGATCTGTCGGTGCGGTACCACTCGGACAATCCGGAGACGCGGTCGATCGCGGTCGACGGGGTGAGCTTCGACATCCGCCAGGGCGAGGTGCTCGCCGTCGTGGGCGAGACCGGCTCGGGCAAGAGCACGCTCGCGAAGGCCATCGCGCTGCAGGCCGACCGCCGGGACGAGGAGTCGCCGATCATCCACGGCGGCGGCGTCACCGTGCTCGGGCACCAGGTGCGCGGCATCGGCCATCGCACCCGCGACCGGCTGGGCCTCTACGTCGGCTACCTGCCGCAGGAGGCGGGCGACCGGCTGCAACCGCGGCTGACCGTCGGCGAGAACGTCGCCGAGCCGATCTTCGCCCGCGACCGCCGGTTCGACCAGCGCGAGGCGGGCGAGGCGGTCGCCACGCTCATCGACGCGGTGCGGCTGCCGCTGTCGGCGATGAACCAGTACCCGCACGAGCTCAGCAAGGGTCAGCGGCAGCGCGTCGCGATCGCCAAGGCGCTCATCCTCGAGCCGCGGCTGCTCGTCGCCGACGACCCGACGGCCGGCATCGACGTGACGGTGCGCGGCGCGATCCTCGACATCCTGGTGTCGTTGCAGCAGCAGCGCCGGTTCTCGGCCCTCATCGTGACCGCCGACCTCAACGAGGTGAAGCGGGTCTCCGACCGCGTCGCGGTCATGCACCGCGGGGTCGTCGTCGGCTACGGTCCGCTGGATGCGGTGCTCGCCGATCCGATCCACCCCTACGTCCGCGGGTTGGCCGCTTCGGTGCACAGCACCCGGCCGCTCTCGCGGGTGCGCGGCCCGTTCCTGCGGGCCGATCCCGTCCGCGAGTTGGAGGTCTTCGATGTCTGAACGCCGTGCGCCCGGCGAGCACCGGGACCCGGTCGCCGCCTCGGCCACCCCGCTGCCGCCGGAGCGGCGCCCGCAGCCCGGACCGATCGCGGTGCTGCCGCAGCCGATGGACCGCATGGTCGACGCGATCCGCGCCGCCGGTGGCGAGGTGGCTCCGCTCTCGGACGAGACCCGTGCCGTCGTCTGGCTCTCGGAGAAGGACCCCGACGGGGTCGAGCGCATGCTCGCCGAGCATCCCGGCATCGGCTGGGTGCAGCTGCCGTGGGCCGGGGTCGACGCGTTCGCGGGCGTGCTGGCGGCGCACGCCGACACCGACCGCCCGTTGTGGACCAGCGCCAAGGGCGCGTACTCGGAGCCGGTCGCCGAGCACGCGGTGATGCTGACCCTCGCGCTGCTGCGCGGGCTGCCCGAGAAGACCCGGACCACGAGCTGGCAGAAGGAGCGTCAGGGCATCTCGCTGTTCGGCCGCCGCGTCGTGATCGTCGGCGCCGGCGGTATCGCCGTGCAGATCATCCGCCTGCTGCAGCCGTTCGAGACGACGATCACGGTGGTCCGCCGCAGCGACGGCGATCTGGAGGGTGCGCACCGCACCGTGACGGTCGACCGGCTGCACGAGGTGCTGCCGGAGGCCGACGTGGTCATCCTCGCCGCCGCATCGACCGAGGGCACCGCGAACCTCATCGGCGAGGCCGAGCTGCAGGCGATGCAGCAGGATGCCGTGCTGGTGAACATCGCCCGCGGCGCGCTCGTCGACTCCATGGCGCTCGACGCGGCACTGCGCCGCGGGCACCTCGCCGGTGCCGGTCTCGACGTGACCGCACCGGAGCCGCTGCCGGACGGGCATCCGCTGTGGACCGCCCCGCGTTGCGTGATCACCTCGCACACTGCCGACACAGCCGAGATGGTCTACCCGCTGCTGGCGAAGCGGGTCGAGTCGAACGTTCGGGCGTTCCTCGGCGACGGCGCGTTCGTCGGCGTGGTCGACCCGGCCGCAGGCTACTGATGGGAGTGACACGATGGGCTGGCTGATCGGCACGTACGACGCGAGCGTGCAGGACGGCACCGGATCCGGCGTGTACGCGGCCGACGAGCTGCCCGGTCAGGCGCACCTCGCCGTGGCGCTGCCGTCGCCGTCGTTCCTGCTGGGCGACGGCCACCTCGTGCACGCGACCCTCGAGGGCGAGGGGCGGGTGGTGACGCTGCGCGGCGACGCCGTGGAGCGGTCTGTGGATGCCGGGGGCGCATCGCCCTGCCACCTCTCGCGGCTGGGCGACCGCCTGGTGGTCGCGAACTACGGCAGCGGCACGCTGGCGGTCGTGGGTGCCGACGGGCCGGAGCAGGTGCTCGACGGTGAGGGCGGCGGCCCGAACCCGGCGCAGGACGGTCCGCACGCGCACAGTTCCCTCGTGGTGGGCGACCGGCTGCTCTCCGCCGACCTCGGCGACGACGTGGTCTGGGTGCACGCCATCGAGGGCGGCGCGCTGCGGCGCACCGGCGCGATCCGCTTCGAGCCCGGCTCCGGGCCGCGCGACCTGGCGCTGCTGCCGTCGGGCGACGTGCTCATGCTGGCCGAGCTCGACGGCACGCTGCACCTCATCCGCGGCGACGAGGTGGTGAGCTCGGTGGTCGTGCCCGGGTTCACGCCCGGCGACCACGCGGGATCCATCGCCGTCCGCGACGGCGTCGTCTACTGCGGCGTGCGGGGCTCCAATCGCATCGCGGTGGTGCGGCTCGGCGACGACGCGCTCGTGCCCGCGCTCGACATCGACTGCGGCGGCGACTGGCCGCGTCATCTCGCGCTCGACGGCGACACGCTGCACGTCGCGAACCAGCGCTCGCACGACGTCGCGACGTTCCGGATCGGCGGCGACGGCATCCCGGAGCAGACCGGCTCGACGCCGGTGCCGTCGCCGGCGTTCGTGCTGCATGTCACGTGAGGCCCCGAGCATTTGGTAATGTAGTCGGGCTGCTACGGCGGCGATCCTCCATAGCTCAATTGGCAGAGCAATCGGCTGTTAACCGGTAGGTTCTTGGTTCGAGTCCAAGTGGGGGAGCCGAATCGGTCTTCCGACCAAGCGCCGGCTACTCCCCAGGGAGGACGCCCCGCGCACCGCTCGGTCCTAGCATCGGAGCATGCACGGCCCGCCACACGAGTCCCGTCTGCCGTGGGCCGACTTCGACCGGCCCCGCGCGTCGCCTCGGGCGCGGCTGCTGTTCCCGGTGGTGCTGAGCCTGCTCGTGCAGGTGCCGGCGGCCGTGTTCCTCGCGGCGATGTTCCGCGGTGACGGCGCCCTGCTCACCATCGTGCTGGCGATCGCCGGCCCTTCGGCGCTCCTCGGAGCGCGACGATTCCCCGGACCGACGGTCGCGGTCGTCGCCGGCCTCGCCGCGGTCGACTTCGCGATCGGCTCGGGGCTGCCGAGCCCCCCGTACCTCGCACTGGCGTTCGCCATCGGCGGCGCCATCGTCCGCGGAGCGAGGGTGTGGGCCTGGGTCTCGGTCGGGGCGGCCTGGGCCGTGACCCTGCTGTGCGGCATCCTGGCGGGCATCCAGTGGCACCCCGGCCGCATCGCCGGCACCACGTTCGCGATCCTCGTCGTGTTCGGACTCGCCGAGGGCATCCGCACGCGGCGCGAGCACGCGGAGGAGTTCCGCGAGGCGCTCCGTCGCCGCCGCCAGTCCGAGGTCCGCGCCGAGCGCACCCGCATCGCCCGGGAGCTGCACGACGTGCTCGCCCACTCGCTGAGCCAGATCAACGTGCAGGCCGGCGTCGGGCTGCACCTGATGGACGCCCAGCCGGACAAGGCGAAGGATGCCCTCGCCAGCATCAAGGAGACGTCGAAGTCCGCGCTCGACGAGGTCCGCTCGCTGCTCGGCGTGCTGCGGGCCGAGGGTGCGACCGACCCGGACGCCCCGCTGGTGCCGGAGCCCGACCTGTCGCGGCTGCCCGGGCTCATCGCCTCGGTGAACACCCAGGGCGTCGAGGTCATGCTGTCGAACGAGGTCGAGTCGGCGCCCAAGGCGGTGCAGCTGGCCGTGTTCCGCATCGTGCAGGAGTCGCTCACCAACGTGGTGCGCCACTCGGGAGCGCGGCACGCCGGCGTCGTGCTGCGCACCGAGGACGGCGAACTCGTGGTCGAGGTAGCCGACGACGGCACCGGCATCGACGGCGAACCAGGGGGCGGTCTGCTCGGCATGCGCGAGCGCGCGGAACTGCTCGGCGGCACCCTCACCACGGCCCCGGGCCCGGAGGGCGGCACGCGCATCACCGCCCGCATCCCGCTCGCCACCGCACGACCCCAGGAGCACCCGTGATCCGCGTCGCCCTCGCCGACGACCAGCAGCTCATCCGCGCGGGCTTCCGCAGCCTCCTCGAAGCCGAGCCCGACATCGAGATCGTGGGGGAGGCGGGCACCGGAGCGGAGGCCGTCTCGCTAGTGGCCGCCACCCGGCCGGACGTCGTGCTCATGGACATCCGGATGCCCGATGGCGACGGCCTGTGGGCGACGGAGCAGC
>DATMVL010000276.1:0-9574 GCA_035563175.1 Rhodoglobus sp.
CCTGCACCCAGTACAGGCGACGCGGCCACGGCCACATCCGATCGCCGAGCAGCTCCGGCAGGGATCGCCCGGTGACGAGGCCGACCTTCGACGACTGGTACTGCACGAGCACCGCGATGGCGTTGGCGACCACGAGCACCCACAGCAGCAGGTAGCCGTAGCGCGCGCCGGCGGTCAGGTTCGCGGCGACGTTGCCGGGGTCGACGTACGCGATGGAGGCGACGAACGCCGGCCCGAGGAGCAGCAGCGTCCTCGGAGTTTTCGGCACACCGAAAACCTAGCGGAGCAGCTCCCGCCGCACCATGGGCATGATCGCGGTGAAGGCCCGCGCGCGGTGGCTGATCGCGTTCTTCTCGTCGGGGCGCAGCTCGGCCGCGCTGATCGTCATGCCGCCCGGCCGGAAGATCGGGTCGTAGCCGAAGCCGCCCCCGCCGGCGGCCTCGTGCAGCACGCTGCCCTCCCAGACGCCGACCTCGACGAACTCGCGGCCGTCGGGCAGGACGAACGCGGCGGCTGCGGTGAAACGGGCCGTCCGGTCCTCGGCGTCGCCCAGATTCTCCAGCAGCAGCTCGAGGTTGTCATGGTCGTTGCGCGTGCCCGCGTACCGAGCCGAGTGGATGCCGGGGGCGCCACCCAGCGCATCCACCGAGATGCCGGAGTCGTCCGCAAGCGCCGGCAGACCGGTGTGGGCGGCGGCGGCCCGCGCCTTGATCAGCGCGTTCGCCGCGAAGCTGTCGCCGTCCTCGACCGGCTCCGGGCCGTCGTACGAAAGCAGTTCGATGCCGTCGAGCGCCGGTCCCACGATGCGCCGCAATTCAGCGACCTTGTGCTTGTTGTGGGTAGCGAGCACGACTTCGGGCATGCCCTCCAGCCTAACCTCGGGCCCAGGGTGCACGAGCGCCCGATCAGCCCGCGAGCGACTCGGCCTGAAGCCGCGACAGGTCCGCGGCACCGCCGACGGCCAGCTCGAGCAGGGCATCCAGCTCGCGTTTGTCGAAGGGCGCGCCCTCGGCGGTGCCCTGCACCTCGACGAACAGGCCGCGGCCGGTGACGACGACGTTCATGTCGGTCTCGGCGCGGACGTCCTCCGTGTAGGCGAGGTCGAGCATCGGCTCGCCGTCGATGATCCCGACGCTGACCGCAGCCACGGAGTCGATGAGCGGCTTGGCGTTCTTGCCGATGAAGCCCTGGCGCCGGCCCCACTCGACCGCGTCGGCGAGCGCGACGTAGGCGCCGGTGATGGCGGCGGTGCGGGTGCCGCCGTCGGCCTGCAGCACATCGCAGTCGATGACGATGGTGTTCTCGCCGATCGCCTTCGTGTCGATGATGGCGCGCAGCGAGCGGCCGATGAGCCGCGAGATCTCGTGCGTCCGGCCGCCGACGCGACCCTTGATCGACTCGCGGTCCATGCGGTCGTTGGTGGAGCGCGGCAGCATCGCGTACTCGGCGGTGACCCAGCCCTTGCCCTTGCCGGTCAGCCAGCGCGGCACCCCGTTGGTGAACGACGCCGTGCACAGCACCTTGGTGCGCCCGAACGAGATGAGGGCGCTGCCCTCGGCCTGCTCGCTCCAGCCGCGCTCGATGGTGATGGGGCGGAGCTGGTCGTTCTCACGGCCGTCGGCGCGGGTCATGCGGTGCCTCTCTTGATGATGGGAAGGGTTCCGGTCTCGAAGGTCTCGACCGTGACGACCTCGGGTCCGAGAAACCGGGAGGCCATGCGCTTGAAGGCGGCGGTGTCGGCGGTCGCCTCGAACTCGTAGCGCGGGGCGCCGGGCTCATGCCGCTCGAGGTCGTGGGCGACGAGCGTGCGGTAGACGTCGTACGCGGTCTCCTCCGCGCTCGACACCAGCGTGACCTCGGGGCCCATCACGTACTGGATGGCGGCCGACATCAGCGGGTAGTGCGTGCAGCCCAGCACGAGGGTGTCGATGTCCGCGTCCTTGAGCGGGGCGAGGTACTCCTCGGCGACCGCGAACAGCTCCGGGCCGCTGGTGACGCCGGCCTCGACGAACTCGACGAAGCGCGGGCACGCCTGTGTGAACAGCCGCAGGTCGGATGCCGCGGCGAACGCATCCTCGTACGCCTTCGACTTGATGGTGCCCCGGGTGCCGATGACGCCGACGCGGCGGTTGCGGGTCTGGCGCACGGCAGCGCGGACGGCGGGCTGGATCACCTCGACCACGGGGATGCCGGCGCCGTCGGTGTACCGCTCACGGGCATCCCGCAGCACGGCGGCCGACGCGGTGTTGCAGGCGATGACGAGCGTCTTCACGCCCTGCGCGACCAGGTCGTCCATCACCTGCAGCGCGAACCCGCGCACCTCGGCGATGGGCCGCGGACCGTACGGGCCGTGCGCGGTGTCGCCGACGTACAGGATCGACTCGTGCGGCAGCTGATCGATGATCGCGCGCGCGACGGTGAGGCCGCCGACCCCGCTGTCGAAGATCCCGATCGGTGCGCTGGCCACCAGGAGAGCCTACCGGCGGCTCCGCATAGGCTCGGGAGCATGAGCACGTCGCTGCTGACCGACCGCTACGAGTTGACGATGCTGGATGCCGCGATGCAGTCCGGCACCTTCGACCGGGAGTGCGTCTTCGAGGTCTTCGCCCGCCGCCTGCCCGACGGGCGGCGCTACGGCGTCGTCGGTGGCACCGGACGGCTGCTCGACCTGCTCGAGGAGTTCCGGTTCACGGATGCCGACCTCGCCTTCCTGCGGGAGCGCGCGGTGGTCGGCCCCGCCGCCCTCGACTGGCTCGCGGACTACCGGTTCGCCGGCACGATCAGCGGCTACGCCGAGGGCGAGGTGTACTTCCCGGGGTCGCCGCTGCTCGTGATCGAGGGCACCTTCGCCGAGGCGGTGATCCTCGAGACGCTTGTGCTGAGCGTGCTCAACTACGACACCGCGGTGGCCTCCGCCGCGTCGCGGATGGTGACCGCCGCCGGGAACCGCCCGATCGCCGAGATGGGGTCGCGCCGCACGGGCGAGCGATCCGCGGTGGCCGCGGCCCGGGCGGCGTTCATCGCCGGCTTCGGCGCGACCAGCAACCTGGAGGCGGGTCGCACCTGGGGCATCCCCACCATGGGCACCGCCGCGCACTCGTTCACGCTGCTGCACGACAGCGAGGAAGAGGCGTTCGCCGCCCAGGTCGAGACCCTCGGCTCCGGCACCACGCTGCTGGTCGACACCTACGACATCGAGCACGGCGTCGAGCTCGCCGTGAAGGTCGCCGGCCCCAAGCTCGGTGCGGTGCGGATCGACTCGGGCGACCTCGGCGAGACCGTCGCGGCGGTGCGCAGGCAGCTCGACGGCCTCGGCGCCCGCGACACCCGCATCACCGTCACCAGCGACCTCGACGAGCACCTCATCGCGGCGCTGCGCGCGGCACCGGTCGACTCGTACGGCGTCGGCACCTCCGTGGTCACCGGCTCCGGGCATCCCGCGGCCGGTCTGGTGTACAAGCTGGTGGCCCGCAAGGATGCCGACGGCGGCTGGGTGCCGGTGGCCAAGAAGTCCGCGGCGAAGGCCACGGTCGGCGGTCGCAAGATCCCGGTGCGTGCGCTGCGCGACGGCGTCGCCGTCGAGGAGCGCATCTACGTGGACGAGGCTCCCCCGGCATCCGGTGCCGAACGTCACCTGCTCGTGCCGCTGGTCACCGGCGGCGAACCGGACGACGAACTGCGCGGACCCGCGGGCGTGCAACGGGCGCGGGATCGGCGCGCGGCCTCGGTGGCGGAGCTGCCGGCCGACGCGCTGCGGCTGAGCCGCGGCGAGCCGGCGCTGGAGACGGTGTACGTCTAGCCCTACGGCTTCAGCTTCTCGTAGATCTCCTTGCAGGTGGGGCACACCGGGAACTTCTCCGGATCGCGGGTCGGCACCCAGAGCTTGCCGCACAGGGCGCGGATCGGCTTGCCCGACAGCGCCGACTCCATGATCTTGTCCTTGGGCGCGTAATGGGAGAAGCGCTCGTGGTCGCCGTCCTCCACGTGCGTGCGGTTCAGCAGCTCCTCGAGCTCGCGATCGAGGGTGTCGGTGCCTCCGCCAACCGTCTCAGCCATGCACCGATCCTACGTCGGCGGCCGCGTGGATGCCGGGACTCAGTGCTGCAGCGTGAAGGCCAGCAGCTCGGGGCCGCGGCGGTCGACGATGCGACCGCCCATCGTGGCTCCCGCGACCAGCACGATGAGACCGAGCGCGAGGCCCGCGCCGAGCGCCACCCAGGTCCACCACGGTTCGCTCACCACGGTGAGCACCACGCAGGCGGCGACCGGCGACGCCACCAGGAGCGTCAGCAGCAGCGAGAACGCCTGGGTGGTGGAGCCGCCGGAGCCGGTGGTCTGCGGCTGCGAGAAGGCACTGTCGCCCGGGCGGGAGGTCGGGTACGGGAATGCCGCCGAAGTCACACTCGAGATGCCGAGCGCCGCGAAGAGCACGCAGGCGCTGAGGCCCAGCAGCGCGGGCAGCGCGTTCCAGTTCTGGAGCAGCGCCACGCTGACGACGCTGCCGACGACGATGAGCGGGATGCCGATGACGAGCACCGGCACGAGCCGGCCCCAGCGGTCGTGCACGCCCCTCGTGCTCGCCGACAGGTGCGTCCAGAATGCGCTGGAGTCGGCCGCGAGGTCGTTGTGCACCAGCCAGCCGAGGAAGAGCGCCATGAGCGGCACCGGCAGCCACATGATGATGTCGCCGGGCACCCCCGCCACCAGCAGGGCGGCGATGGCGATGACCGGGAGGACCGGCACCGCGGCCAACGAGACGCGATAGCGGGTGTCGCGGCCCCAGTAGCTCAGGGAGCGGGCCGCCACCGCCCCGACGGGCGTGGCGGGCAGCGAGCGGAACCAGCCGAGGCCGGTGTAGATGCGCCCGGTCGGCGCGCGATCCTGTCGCCGCAGCATGAAGCCCACCAGGCCGCGCCAGGCGAGCGCGAGCACCAGCACGAACCCGACCGCGATGGCCAGCTTCGCCATCGCCGACCCCGGCTCGTCGTTGGCCGCGTCCGCCGGCACCGCCCACGCCGCGCCGAGCGGCGTCCAGCCGAGCACGGCCTCGAACCGCCGCAGCACCGGCAGCGCACGGCTCTCCCAGTCCACGGTCGCGATGACGGCCGCGACCGGGGTGGCGATCGCGAGCACGGAGAACAGGATGACGCCGGAGAGGTCGCGCGCCCGTCGCGTCGACAGCCAGAGGGCCGCGATCGCACCGGAGACCCTCGCGGCGAGCACGCAGGTGAGCACGATCAGCACGGCGCTCACCGCGGCCAGGAGCACGGGCTGACCGCCGCGGGCCCAGGTCGCCAGCTGCGCCAGCGCGAGCACGGCGACGACGAGCGTCGGCACGCTCACCAGCGCCGCCACGACGATGCCCACGGCGAGGCGGTTCGGGCGCAGCCCGAACAGTGCGAAGCGACGCGGATCGAGGCTGTCGTCGGCGCCGAACACGAGCGGCAGCACGATCGCGCCGAGTGTCACGGCCGATCCGGCGACGACCACCACGGCGCGGGCGATCGCCGGCGTGCTGTCACGCAGCTCGGCGAGCCCGAAGGCCGCCGCGACGACCAGCACCAGTCCGTACAGCAGGGCGGCGATCATCGCGACGGCGAGCGCCGGGCGCCGTCGCAGCGCGTTGGCGAGGATCGTCAGCTTCAGTCGGAGAAACTGTGCAACCACTCGAGCCCCTCGACGCTGGTGCGGCCGCCCACGAGCTCGACGAAGCGCTCTTCGAGGCTGCGGCCGCCACGGACCTCGTCGACCGTGCCGTCGGCCAGGATGACACCGTTCACCACGACCGCGACGTGGTCGCAGATGCGCTGCACGAGATCCATGCTGTGGCTGGAGAGCACGACCGTGCCGCCCTGCTGGACGTATTGCTTCAGGATGCGTGTGACCGTCGCCGCCGACACCGGGTCGACCGATTCGAACGGCTCGTCCAGCACCAGCAGGCGCGGCGAATGGATCATGGCGGCGGCGAGCGCGATCTTCTTGGTCATGCCGGCGGAGTAGTCGCTGACGAGGCGGGCGAGCGCGTCCTCCATGCCGAACACCCGGCCGAGGTCGGCGATCCTCGACCGCACGGTCGCCGCATCCAGCCCTCGCAGCACACCCGAGTAGAACAGCAGCTGCGCGCCCGTGAGGCGGTCGAACAGCCGCAAGCGGTCGGGCAGCACGCCCATGTTGCGCTTGGCGGCGATCGGATCCGACCAGACGTCGGAGCCGTGCACGAGCACGGTGCCGGCATCCGGTCGCAGCAGGCCGGTGATCATCGACAGGGTCGTGGTCTTGCCTGCGCCGTTCGGGCCGACGATGCCGTAGAACGCCCCGGGCGGCACCTGCAGGTTCACCTGCGACACCGCGACCGTGTCGCCGAACGACTTCGACAGGTTGCTCACCGACAGCACGACCTGCGAGGGGTCCGGCGCCGGCAGCAGCTCGAACTCCATGGTCTCGCGCACGACCTCGGGCTCGGGCGACGGCGCCTGCAGGACGGCACGATCGTGCTCCTCGCGGTCGCGGCCCTGCTCCTCGCGCACGCGCTGCTCGCGCGCCTGCTGTTCGCGGGTGACGCGCTCCTGCTGCTCGCGTTCGCGGACCTGCCGCTCGGCGAGGTCGCGTTCCGCCTGCGCCTCGCGCTGCTCCCGCTCGTGCTGCTCGCGAAGGGTGCGCTGCTCGCGCTCCTCCTGCTCGCGCTCCTCACGCTGCGCCTGCTGCTCGCGATCGCGCTGCTCCTGCAGCTCGCGCAGCCTGGCGCGCTGGCGCTCCTCGAGCTGCTCGCGGATCGCGCGCTGCTCGGCACGCTCGGCGAGTTCGATGCGGCGGCGCTCGAGGTACTCCGCGCTGCGCTCTCGGACGACACCGGCGAGGACGCTCCACCGCTCGTGGGCCACGGTGCCGGTGCGCCTCGCCCAGGCGCCGAACGGGGTCGTCACCGACGGGATCTCGGGATGCGGCAGGTCGCCGGCCGCGGTCGCCGGCGGCTGCTCCGCTTCGGACTGCGCCTCCGGCTCGGGCTCCGGCGCCGGTTCGGGCTCGGGCGCCGGCTCTGTGCTGAGCTCCGGTTCCGGCGTCGGCTCGACCGCGGGTTCCGGTGTCGGCTCCGCCTCGGGCTCCGCCTGCGTCTCGGGCCGCACCTCCGCCTCGGCCGCGTCCGGCAGCCGCTCGGTGGTCTCCTCGTCGATCGCGTCGTCGATCGCCGGCGCGGGCTCGGCGGCGGGCTTCGGCTTCGGCTTCGCTCTGGGCCGCGGCTTCGCCTTCGGCTTCGGCTTCGGCTCGCGCACCGTGGTGTCCTCATCGATGCCGTCGTCCACGATGGGCTCGGCGGCGGGTTGGACGGCCGCTGACCCGTCCGCGGGACGCTCGATCGTCTCCTCGGCCACCGTGTCGTCGACGACGGCCGCATCCGTCACCGGTTCGGTCTTCGCGGTCACGGAGCCCGCCGTCCGCGGCTTCGCCGTGCGGCTCGAGGGCGCGCGGGTCCCGGTCGTCGCGGGCCGCTTCGTGGCGGGCCGGCGCGCCGCCGGGGTACGGGCCGGCGTACCCTGCCGGGCGGCAGGGCGCTTGGGCTTCTCGCTCGCCTCGGACTCGCCGTCATCCACCGTTCCAACCTACCCGGTACCGCCCTAGACTCCGGATGATCGCGATCGATCGCGGTTGGTCACGAATGCACAACAACCGGTGTCAAGCCCATGGCACGCTCAGGTGCCATGGATAGCCTGGATCGAGCACAAGGGCGTGTCTTGAGAGCAATCACTCGATGAACTTCCGGTGAACGGAGATCCGGGTGCAGAACCGAGGAGACAGCATGGCCCCGCAGATCGTGATCCTGGCCGCCGGCATGGGCAGCCGGCTCGGCCGGTCGCTGCCGAAGCCGCTCACCGAGCTGGCCGACGGCCGCACCATCATGCAGCAGCAGTTCGACAACATCCACCACGCGTTCGGCAAGGACGCGCAGGTGACGATCGTCGTCGGCTACAAGCTCGAGCACATCATCGAGGCGTTCCCCGACGCCAACTTCGTCTACAACGAGCAGTACGACCAGACGAACACCAGCAAGAGCCTCATGCGCGCGCTGCAAGCCTCGGCGCCGGGCGGCGTGCTGTGGATGAACGGCGACGTCGTCTTCGACCCGGAGGCGCTGGAGCGCGCCGCGTCCCTCGTCGCCCGCGACCAGTCGTTCGTGACCGTCAACACGGCCAAGGTCTCCGACGAGGAGGTCAAGTACACGACTGACGCCGAGGGCTTCATCCAGGAGCTGTCGAAGACGGTCCAGGGCGGCCTCGGCGAGGCGGTCGGAATCAACTACATCTCACGGAACGACAAGCCGGTGCTGCTGCGCCAGCTGCGCCGGGTGAACGACCAGGACTACTTCGAGCGGGGCATCGAACTCGCGATCGCGCAGGATGGTCTGCGGATCGAGCCCGTCGACATCTCCGACCTGTACGCGGTCGAGATCGACTTCGCCGAAGACCTGGAGCGCGCCAACCTCTTCGTCTGACGCTGGGCCGTACGATAGGGGCCGTGTCAGCGCCCGATGCCCACCGGCCCGCCCGGTCGGAGCTCGGGCGATACCGCCAGTCGCTCTGGTTGCTGACGCTGCGCGACCTGCGGGTGCGGTACTCCACCTCTGCCCTCGGCTACCTGTGGTCGATCATCGATCCACTGGTGATGGCGGCGATCTACTGGTTCGTCTTCACGCAGATCTTCGGCCGCGACGTCGGCGCCGAGCCGTACATCGTCTTCCTGCTCACCGCCCTGCTGCCCTGGACCTGGTTCAACGGCGCGGTGGGCGACGCGACCCGCGCGTTCCTCAAGGACGCGAAGCTGGTGCGCTCGACGAAGCTGCCGCGCTCGATCTGGGTCGGGCGCATCGTGCTCTCGAAGGGCATCGAGTTCCTCGCCAGCCTGCCGGTGCTCGCGGCGTTCGCGATCTTCGGCGGCGCGACCCTGCACTGGCAGGTGGTGTTCTTCCCGCTCGCGATCGTGCTGCAGGCGATCCTGACGCTCGGCGTGGGACTCATCGTCGCGCCGCTCGTCGTGTTCTTCCGCGACCTCGAGCGAGCCACCAAGCTGGCGCTGCGCTTCCTGTTCTACGCGAGCCCCATCATCTACGGCATCACCGACCTGATCCCCCTCGGCCTCGAGGTGCCGGCCTCCTTCAACCCGCTCGCCGGAATCTTCTCGCTGTACCGGGCCGCGTTCTTCCCCGAGCAGCTCGACTGGCTCGCCGTCGGCATCGGCGCCGGCATGAGCGTGCTGCTGCTCGCCATCGGGATGCTCGTGTTCCGCCGTACGATCAGCTCCGTCCTGAAGGAGATCTGATGACGGCGCCGGTGATCGAGGTGACGGGAGCGGGCATCCGGTTCCGCCGCAACCGCCGCGGCCGTCGCACGTTCAAGGACCTGTTCTCGGGGCGCAACCGGCGCTCGCGCCCCGACGAGTTCTGGGCCCTGCACGACGTGTCGTTCGCGGTGCAGCCGGGCGAGGCGATCGGTGTGGTCGGGCGCAACGGCCAGGGCAAGTCCACACTGCTGAAGCTGGTCGCGGGGGTGCTGCTGCCCGACGAGGGCGAGGTACGGGTCAA
>DATMVL010000277.1:0-8655 GCA_035563175.1 Rhodoglobus sp.
GTGGAGACGACGATCACCGGGATGCCGGCATCCCGGGTCTGCACGATGCGGGTGTGCACGAACTCGATGGAGCCGACGTCGAGGCCGCGGGTGGGCTGCGCGGCGACGAACAGCCGCAGCTCGCGGCTGAGCTCGCGGGCGAGCACCACCTTCTGCTGGTTGCCGCCGGAGAGGCGGCCGACGTGGGTGCCGATGCCCTGGGCGCGGATGTCGAACTCCCGCACCTTCTCCTCGGCGAACTCGGCGAGCGTGTTCAGCTGCAGGGTGCCGTACTTCACGAACGGCTCGTCCTCGCGGTCGAGCATGAGGTTCTCCGCGATCGTGAACTCGGCGACGAGTCCGTCCTCCTTGCGGTCCTCGGGCACGAAGCCGATGCCGGCGTCCAGCATCCGGCGCGGCGACAGCCCGACCAGCGACCGGCCGTCGAGGCGGATGTCGCCGGTCACCCTGGGCTGCAGGCCCAGCAGCGCCTCGGTCAGCTCGGTCTGCCCGTTGCCCTGCACGCCGGCGATGGCGAGGATCTCGCCCGCCCGCACCTCGAAGCTCACGTCGTTGACGACCAGCTGGTTGCGCGGGTCGAGCACCCGCAGGTGCTCGACGACGAGCGCGGCCTCCCCCGGCTTCGCCGGGCCCTTGTCGACGGTGAGGTCGACCGAGCGGCCGACCATGAGCGACGCGAGCTCGGCGTTCGTGGCGGTGGGCTCGGCCTCGTTGACCACCTTGCCGAGTCGGATGACGGTGATGCGGTCGGCGACCTCGCGCACCTCGCGCAGCTTGTGGGTGATGAAGACGATGGAGGTGCCCGAGGCCTTCAGCCCGCGCATGATCTCCATGAGCTCGTCGGTCTCCTGCGGCGTGAGCACCGCGGTGGGCTCGTCGAACACGAGCACCTTCGCGTCACGCGACAGCGCCTTGATGATCTCGACGCGCTGCTGCACGCCCACCGGCAGATCTTCGACCAGCGCATCCGGATCGATGTCGAAGCCGAAGCGGGCGGCGATCTCGCGCACCTTCGCGCGGGCGCCGTCGAGGTCGAGGCGACCGCCGAGCTTGGTCTGCTCGTGGCCGAGCATCACGTTCTCGGCGACCGTGAACACGGGGATGAGCATGAAGTGCTGGTGCACCATGCCGATGCCGGCGTTCATCGCGTCGCCGGGGCCCGCGAAGCGCTGCACTGCGCCGTCGAGCAGGATCTCGCCCTCGTCGGCCTGGTACAGGCCGTAGAGCACATTCATGAGGGTGGACTTGCCGGCACCGTTCTCGCCCAGCAGGCAGTGGATCTCGCCGGCCTCGACAGTGAGGTCGATGTGATCGTTCGCGACCAGGGAGCCGAACCGCTTCGTGATGCCACGGAGCTCGAGCTTCATGCCGTCCAATCTATCCGGCCCGGCCGGGAACGGGACCGGGGGGCCGGCGTGCGCCGACCCCCCGGTCATGATCGATCTGGAACTCAGTCCAGGTACGAGGTGACCTCGATCTCGCCGGAGATGATGGCCTCGCGGATCGTGTCGAGCTCGGCCTGCAGGTCGGGCGACACGCTCCCCTCGAAGTTGTGGAACGGGGCGATGCCCACGCCGTCGTTCTCGAGCGTGCCGACGTACGGCTCGTTCGAGAAGTCGCCGTTGCCCGCGGCCTCGACCACGTCCGCCGTCGCGACCCGCATCTGCTTGAGGATGGAGGTCAGGATGACATCCTGCGTGTCGGGGTCGGTCTCGAACAGGTCGGCGTCGACGCCCAGCAGCACGACGTCCTTGCCCGAGTCCGAGATCGCCGCGAGGGCGCTCTGGTAGATCGGGCCGCCGACGGGCAGCAGCACGTCGGCGTTCTGGTCGAGGAAGTTCTGCGCGGTCTGACGGGCCACGTCGTTCGCCTCGAAGCCGCCGGTCACGGTGTAGGCGTCGGGGTTGGCCGGGTCGTAGCCGAGCACGGTCACCGCGGTGCCCTTCTGCTCGTTGTGGTACGCCACACCCTGGGCGAAGCCGTCCGAGAAGATCGACACGGTCGGGAACGGCAGGCCGCCCCAGGTCGCGACGACGCCGGTCTTGCTGTAGCTCGCGGCCGCGTAGCCGGCGAGGAACGCCGCGTCGGCGGTGTCGAACAGGATCGGCTTGATGTTCTCGGCGTCGGTGGTGCCGTCGAAGTCGTTGTCCGCGGCGTCGTCGATGATGGCGTACTCGACATCCGGGTTGGCGAGAGCCGACTCGACCGTGGCGGCCGACAGCGCGAAGCCGACGGAGACGATCAGGTTGCAGCCCTGGCTGACCAGGCTCTCCATGTTGGGCCCGTAGTCGGCCTCGGAGGCCGACTCGACGTCGATGACCTCGACGCCGAGGGCGTCGGCGGCGTCGGTGATGCCCTCGAAGCTGAGCTGGTTGAACGACTTGTCGTCGAAGCCGCCCGCGTCCGAGACGATGCAGGGGACGAAGTCCGAACCGGCGTCGCCGCCGTCGGCCTCCTCCTCGGGGGCTGCAGCACAGCCCGCGAGCACGACGGCGCTCGCCCCGATCAGTGCGATGCCGCTCAGCGCGCGGCCGCGAGTGATTCTCACAGTGTCCTCCAAGATGCAGCCCGGCAGGGTCCGCCGGGCATTGTGCGGTCCACGCTAGCCCGACTCGGCGGAGCCTCCCAGCGCGAACGGGTGCCCGGGGCCGAAGCGTTACGGATTCGCGACGAAGCCGAAACACCCCCGATACATCGCCCCGGGCATCCGGAGCCCCGGATCACTCCGGGGTGCTGGGGCTGGTCACCTCGATCTCGCCGGCGATGATGTCCGCCCGCAGCTGGTCGAGCTCGGCCGACAGCTCCGGGCTGACGCGCGACTGCAGGTCGTGGAACGGGGCGATGTCGACGCCGCCGTTCTCCAGGGTGCCGATGTAGGGCGCGTTGTCGAAGTCGTCGTCGATGCTCGACCGCACGATCTCGACGACCGCGGTACCGGTGTCCTTGATCACCGAGGTCAGCACGATGGGGCGCAGCTCCTCCGGCAGCACCTCGTAGCCATCCGAGTCGACCCAGATCACCACGGCGCGCCCGGAGTCGAGCGCGGCCCGCGCCGAGCCCTCGCCGACCTGGCCGGCGACCGGCAGGATGACGTCGGCACCCTGGTCGATGAGGCCCTGCGTCACCGTGTAGCCCTTGTTGATGTCCTCGAAGTCACCGGTGAAGACGCCGTCCTGGGCCGCCTTGTCCCACCCGAGCGCGCGGACGGCGGTGCCGTGCACCTCGTTGTACTTCGCGACGCCGTCGACGAAGCCGTCCATGAACAGGGTGACCGGCGGCTGGTTGCCGCCGCCGAACGTCGCCACCACCCCGGTCTGGCTGACGCCCGCGGCGAGGTAGCCCGCGAGGAACGCGGCCTGCGCGGTGTCGAAGACGATCGGCTTCACGTTCTCGGCGTCGACGAACTCGTCGACGATCGCGAAGTCGAGGTCGGGGTTCGCCTCGGCCTGCTCGGCGGTCGAGGTCGCGAGCTCGTAGCCGACGGTGAGCACGAACTGGCAGCCGCTGTCGACGGCCTGCTGCACGTTCGGCTCGAGGTCGGTCTCCGAGGTGCTGACCAGCACCTCGGCGCCGATGCCGAACTCCGACTCGGCGTCCTGCAGGCCCTTCCAGCTGGCGTCGTTGAACGAGCGGTCGTCCAGTCCGCCGGAGTTGGTGACCATGCGCGCGCAGAACTGCTCGCCTTCACCGCCCTCGCCGGGGCGCTCGGGCGCGGGCGCACAGCCCGCGAGGAGGAGGACGGCGGCGCCCAGGAGGGCACCGGTACGGACGACATGGGCACGGATCATTGCTGCCTCCTACGGCGGCGACGGATCGGGAAGTGGATCCGACGCTAGCCATGAGCCGCTTTCGCTCACGAAGCGGTATCAGGCGCCGGGGCAGTTCGTTACGGTTTCGTTACCGCTCGTTCGGACTGCTCTGTCACAGCACGTCGGTGCGACCCGAGAGCTTCAGCGCGTCGACCACCGACTTCACCCGCTGGGCGTTGTCGGTCGTGGTCACGAGCAGGGCATCCGGGGTGTCGACCACGACGATGTCCTTCACCCCGACGAGCGTGATGATGCGCGGGGTGTTCGCGACGACGACCCCGCTGGACGAGTCGGCGAGCACGCGAGGGTGCTCCCCGAGGATGGCGAGGTCGGCCTTGCCCGAAGTGTGCAGCTTGCCGACGGAGGCGAAGTCGCCCACGTCGTCCCAGTCGAAGTGCCCGGGCACGGTGACGAGCCGCCCGGCCGCCGCCGCGGGCTCGGCGACGGCGTAGTCGATCGCGATCTTCTCCAGGCGCGGCCAGACGCGATCGACCACGGCGCCGCGCGCCGGGGTGTCCCAGGCCGCGGCGAGCTCCTCCAGCCCGGCGAGCAGCTCGGGCTGGGTCTCGCCCAGCTGCTGCAGCAGCACGTCGGCGCGGGAGATGAACATGCCCGCGTTCCACAGGTAGTCGCCGTCGTCGAGGTACCGCCGGGCGGTGGCGAGGTCCGGCTTCTCGACGAACGAGTCGACCCGCAGCGCGCTCGGCGCCCCCTCGATCGCCAGCGGCTCACCGGCGTGGATGTAGCCGAAGCCGATCGCCGGCTCCGTCGGCGAGATGCCGATGGTGGCGATGCTGCCGGCGCGGGCGGCAGCGACCGCCTCGCGCACCGCGCGGCGGAACCCGCGCTGATCCTTGATGACGTGGTCGGCCGAGAACGAGCCGATGACGACGCCCGGCTCGCGGCGCTGCAGGATCGCGGCCGCCAGTCCGATCGCCGCCGACGACTCGCGGGGCTCGCTCTCGAGCACGACGTTCAAGTCGGCGAGCTCCGGCACCGCCTCCTCGACCGCGGCGCGGTGGGCGCGCCCGGTGACCACCATGATGCGCTCACCGCCCACCAGCGGCTCGAGCCGCAACCAGGTGTCGCGCAGCAGGCTGTTGCCCGAGCCGGTGAGGTCGTGTAGGAACTTCGGCGCATCCGCCCGCGACAGCGGCCACAGCCGGGAGCCGATGCCCCCGGCCGGGATGACCGCGTAGAACCCGTCGATGGTCTGCGCCGAGAACGTCATCCGACCACCCTAGAGGTCGGCTCCGCACAGCGGATGAAGGCCCCGCCGGCGCTCGCGCCCGAGCTCGTGCACGGGCATCCACCGCACGTTGGAGCGGGATTCACCGTGCGGACACCGCCGGCTCCTAGCGTGGCCGGCGAGAGACCGAACGGAGACCCGCATGCGCGTCGCGATCGTCAGCGAGAGCTTCCTCCCCACCGTCAACGGCGTCACGAACTCCGTGAAGAAGGTGCTCGACCATCTGCGACTGCGGGGGCACGAGGCGATCGTGATCGTCCCGGCCGCGGGCGCTCCCGCGGAGTACGGAGGGTTCCCCGTGCACGAGGTGCCGGCGCTGGCCTACCGGCAGTTCCCGGTCGGGCTGCCGAACCCGTACGTCGCCAAGCTCATCGCCGACTTCGCACCCGACGTGCTGCACGCCGCGTCGCCGTTCCTGCTCGGCGCGCAGGCCATCGCCGCGGCGAACCGGCTGGGCATCCCCTCGGTCGCGATCTTCCAGACCGACGTCGCCGGGTATGCGCGACGCAATCACCTCGGTGCCGCCACCCGGTTCGCCTGGCGCGTGGTCCGCTGGATCCACGAGGGCGCCGACCGCACCCTCGTGCCCTCGAGCGCGTCGGCCGCCGACCTCGAGGCCGCCGGCATCGACCGGCTCGCCCGCTGGGGCCGCGGCGTCGACCTGCGCACCTACCACCCGCGCAACCGGCTCTCGCCGACCGTGCAGCGCCTGCGGCAGCGGCTCGCCCCGCGCGGCGAGACGATCGTCGGCTACGTCGGCCGCATCGCACCCGAGAAGCAGGTCGAGCGGATGTCCGTGCTGCGTGGCCTGGACGGCGTGCAGCTGGCGGTCGTGGGCGACGGCCCCTCGGTGCCGTCGGCCCGCCGCGCCCTGAGCGGGATGCCGGTGACCTGGCTCGGCAAGCTCGGCGGCGAGGACCTCGCCGCCGCGTACGCCAGCTTCGACGTGTTCCTGCACACGGGCACCGAGGAGACCTTCGGTCAGACCGTGCAGGAGGCGCACGCCAGCGGCCTGCCGGTGATCGCGCCCCGCGCCGGGGGCCCGATCGACCTGGTCGAGCCGGGCGTCGACGGATACCTGTTCGACCCCGCTGACGACGGCACGCTGCGCGCCTACGTCGAGGGGCTCTGCCTCGACCCCGCGCTGCGGTCGCGGATGGGCGAGGCCGGGCGGCGCCGCGTGCTCGGCCGATCGTGGGAGACGGTGTGCGACGAGCTTGTGCGCCACTACGAAGACGTGGTCGCGGCGCGCCGCGGCGTGCGACTGCCCGCGTGAGACGTCGTAGGCTGTCGAGCCGTCCGCATGAGCCGATTGCCCATTTCGCATCGGTTACGGCCTCGCAACCCATGCGATTCGGGCAATCAGGTCTCGCGGCCTCCAGGCGCCCGTGGGCAAGAACCCCGGAACTTTCACAGGTGAGGGCCGCCCCCGCGTCCGGCGGCGCTCCGGGACGCCGCATACACTGGGAGGGTCCGTCGAACGGACGCCACCAGCCGCGCATCGCGGCAGTTCCAACAGACTGAGGAGGGTCGCTCGTGCCATCGAGGTCGACGAGTACCCTGGCGGACGAGAAGCTCGAGCTGCCCAGGATCTCCATGCCGAAGCGGCCCGCAGGCACGCTCTACCGCGGCCGTGAGGGCATGTGGTCGTGGGTGCTGCACCGCATCACCGGCACCGCCATCTACTTCTTCCTGCTCGTGCACATCCTCGACACCGCGCTGGTGCGGGTGAGCCCCGAGGCGTACAACGCGGTCATCGGCACCTACAAGACGCCGATCATGGGCCTGGGCGAGCTCGCCCTGGTCGCCGCGATCGGCTACCACGCGCTCAACGGGCTGCGGATCATCCTGATCGACTTCTGGAACGCGAAGTACCAGCGCGCCATGTTCTGGGCGGTCATCGTGCTGTGGATCGTGCTCATGGCCGGATTCACCCCCCGCCACCTCATGCACGTCTTCGGAGGTGCCTGATGACGACCGAGGCCGTCGAAGCCCCCCGCTCGCCCGAGATCCCGCTGCGCAAGCGCGGCGTGAACTGGGAGAAGTGGGGCTGGCTCTACATGCGCGTCTCGGGCGTGCTGCTCGTCGTGCTGATCTTCGGCCACCTGTTCGTGAACCTGGTCGCGGGCGAGGGCGTCAGCGCCATCGACTTCGCGTTCGTCGCGGGCAAGTGGGCCGACCCGTTCTTCGTGGTGTGGGACACGCTGCTGCTGTGGCTCGCCCTCATCCACGGAGCGAACGGCATGCGCACCCTCGTGAACGACTACGTCGGCAACACGCTGGTCCGTCGCATCCTGCTCGGCGCGCTCGCCGCATCCACCATCGTCCTCCTGCTGCTGGGAACCCTCGTGATCTACACCTTCGACCCGTGCCCCGCCGGCTCGCCTGCCGAGCTGCTCCCGAGCTTCTGCCCGGTGCCGTAGGTGGCGGGGGCTGAGACGGGCACCGTCCGCGACGGTGTGCACTACCACCAGTTCGACGTCGTCATCGTGGGCGCCGGCGGCGCCGGGATGCGCGCGGCCATCGAGGCCGGACCGCACGCGCGCACCGCGGTGATCAGCAAGCTCTACCCCACCCGATCCCACACGGGCGCGGCGCAGGGCGGCATGGCCGCCGCGCTCGCCAACGTGGAGGAGGACAACTGGGAGTGGCACACCTACGACACCGTCAAGGGCGGTGACTACCTGGTCGACCAGGATGCGGCCGAGATCCTCGCGAAGGAGGCCATCGACGCGGTCATCGACCTCGAGAACATGGGCCTGCCCTTCAACCGCACGCCGGACGGCAAGATCGACCAGCGGCGCTTCGGCGGGCACACCCGCGAGCACGGCAAGGCGCCCGTGCGCCGCGCCTGCTACGCCGCGGACCGCACCGGCCACATGATCCTGCAGACGCTGTACCAGAACTGCGTCAAGCTCGGCATCAACTTCTTCAACGAGTTCTACGTGCTCGACATGGTGATGACCGAGGTGGATGGCGTGGAGCAGCCCTCCGGCGTGGTCGCCTACGACCTCGCCACCGGTGCGCTGCACGTGTTCCAGGCCAAGGCGATCGTGTACGCGACCGGCGGCTTCGGCAAGATCTTCAAGACCACCTCGAACGCGCACACGCTCACCGGCGACGGCGTGGGCATCATCTGGCGCAAGGGTCTGCCGCTGGAGGACATGGAGTTCTTCCAGTTCCACCCGACCGGCCTCGCCGGCCTCGGCATCCTGCTCTCCGAAGCGGCCCGCGGTGAAGGCGCGATCCTGCGCAACGCCAGCGGTGAGCGCTTCATGGAGCGGTACACGCCGACCCTGAAGGACCTCGCGCCGCGCGACATCGTCGCCCGGTCGATGGCCCTCGAGATCCGCGAGGGACGCGGCGCGGGTCCGAACAAGGACTACGTCTACCTCGACATCTCGCACCTCGAGCCGGCCGTGATCGACGAGAAGCTGCCCGACATCACCGAGTTCGCCCGCACCTACCTCGGCGTCGAGCCGTACGACGAGCCGGTGCCGGTGCTGCCGACGGCGCACTACGCGATGGGGGGCATCCCGACCAACATCGAGGCGGAGGTGCTGCGGGACAACACCACGGTGGTGCCCGGCCTGTACG
>DATMVL010000278.1:0-9689 GCA_035563175.1 Rhodoglobus sp.
CCTTCGCGATGTCGTCGTGGTCGTACTGCGCGGCGCGGCTCTCGAGGGAGATCACCGCGCACCGGTGCACCTTCGTGAAGTCGCCGAGGGGGAAGCTGAAGCGCCCCTTCGTCTCCTCGGACGCCTGCTTGTCCTCGCCGAGGTGCCACTGCGCGTAGTCGTCCCAGCCGTGCTGGTCGAGCCAGCGGTTCTCCGCGTCGGTGCTCTTGGCGTGCTCGCTCCAGTCGTCGCGCTCGTCGTGCACGACCTTCCCGGTCTTGATCAGCTTCTCGGCGTGCTCGAACGCCGTCGTGTTCAGCTTCACGGTCATGCCGCGACGGTACGCCGCTCGGGTACGTCCCGGCAGGGGCTTGCCGTTGAGCCCGGGTCGCTTCCACGTGGGCGAGACCCCCACGGGTCCGCCGTTCGCCGTGTGCAGCACCGTGCTTCATACGGTGAACGGCGGGACAATGGACCCCATGCCCATCGGCCAGATCACGCGCGGGACGACCGGGACCAACCGGCTCCGCCGCGTCGACCGGTGGATCGCGCACCTCCCCGCGCTGCGCCGCGCGGCCCGGCCGGTCGTGGTCGACCTCGGCTACGGGGCATCCGCCACCACGCCCCTGGAGCTGCATCACCGGCTCGCGCGCGTGCGGCCCGAGGTGGAGGTGGTCGGCATCGAGATCGCGCCCGAGCGGGTCGCCGCCGCGAAGCCGTTCGAGCGACCCGGGGTGAGCTTCCGGCTCGGCGGGTTCGAGGTGCCGGGCGAGCCGGCGACGGTGATCCGCGCGCTCAACGTGCTGCGCCAGTACGACGAGGGCGAGGTGCTCGACGCCTGGCACCGCATGGTGTCGCGCCTGCAGCCGGGCGGCGTGCTCGTCGAGGGCACGTGCAACGAGGTGGGCCGCGTCGCCGGCTGGGTGGATGTCGAGGCAGACGGACCGACGACGTTCACGGTCGCGCTGCACCTGGCCTCGATCGAGCAGCCGAGCATCGTGGCCGAACGCCTGCCGAAGGTGCTCATCCACAGGAACGTCGAGGGCGAGCCGATCCACCGATTCCTCGCCGACCTGGATCGGTGGTGGGCGGTGCATGCACCCTTGGGGGTCTATGGACCGTCGCAGCGCTGGATCGCGGTGGCCGGCTCGATGCGCGACGCCGGCTGGCCGGTCGTCGGCGGGCGCGGGCGGTGGAAGCTCGGCGAGCTCACCGTGGCGTGGCATGCGGTGGCGCCGAACGGGTTCAGCTGGCGGTCGTGACCGGCGCGGGCTCCACCCGCGGGATCTCGAGCCACAGCTCGATCTCCTCGTCATCGTCGTCGGAGTCCTGACCGAGCGCGCTGCGCTGCCCGTCGCCGTCGGTGCGCAGGCCGACGACCGTGACCGCCACATCCGACCCCTCCGGCACGGTCCGGGCGATCACCTTGTCGGCCTTCGAGTCGTGGATGGCCTGAGCCAGGCGGTTCAGCACCCGGTCGAGCTCGCCGGCGTCGAGGTCGTCGAGGCCGCCCTCATCCAGCAGCGTCACGGTCGCACCGCGCCGCCGGGCGAGCATGACCTCCTCGCGCACGGCGTCGTTGAGCAGCCGCCGCCCACGGATCTCGTCGCGGATGGCGCCCTCGAGGTGCAGGCACTCCTGGCGCTGCGCCTCGGTGAGCTCACCACGCGACTCCTGGATGGTGCGCAGCATGCTCAGCGCCATCGCGCTGGTCTGGCCCAATCTGAACTGGCGCTCGTGCACGTGCGCCTCCTGCGCGGCCTGCCAGTCGAACGCCTCCCGCTCAGCCTGCGCGAACCGCGAAGCGTCCTTCGCCGCCTTGCCGAGCGCCGCCGACAGCACGTGCGAGACCGCCACCCAGGTGATGCAGCCGGTGATGCCGAGGGTGAGCAGCAGCGGACCGGCCGCGATCGCGGACTGCAGCACGAGGAAGCCGATGCCCAGCCACGCGAAGGTGTGCCGGCGCCGGGTCGAGGTGATGGTCAGCAGGGTGCCGCTCGCCGCCACGTACCAGCTGGCGTAGCCGGGGCCGCCGGGCTGGTCGAAGACGATCTCGTTCGAGACCAGCAGCGTGATCGCCACCACGACGGCGAGGTTGAACGCGGCCATCCACACCGGCATGCGGCCGGGCCCCCAGGGCAGCAGACTCACGGTCGTGGCGATCGCGTAGAGCACCATCGCCACGATGACCGGCACCATGTTGCGGGTCTGGTCGATCGAGTAGGTGGCCAGCACCAGGTGGTAGGCGGAGAAGGTCGCGGCGATCGACACGATCAGCCAGCGCGGGACCCCGATGTTCACGCGCTCACCTCCACGCGCTCCGACGGCTCAGCGGCCGGTGCGGCGTGCGGCCAGCGCAGCGTCACGATCGTGCCCTCGCCGGCCGCCGCCTGGATGACCGCGCGGCCTCCGGCGTTGGCGAGCCGCTCGATGATGGAGACGCGAACGCCCAGGCGCTCCCCCGGCACCGCGCCCAGGTCGAAGCCGACGCCGGTGTCGCCGACGATGATCTCGATGCCGCCGGGGCGGACCCCGCGGATCGCCACCCAGCGGTCGACGCCCTCGCCGGCGTGCGCGAGGCTGTTGACCATCGCCTGCACCGCCGCCGAGTACAGGCTCTCCGCCGCCGTCGTCGGCAGCGAGGTGGTGCCGAGCGACTTGCTGCGCACCTCGATCGGGGTCGACAGCTCACGAGCGGCGTCCTCGATGCGCGCGGCCAGGGTGGTCAGCCGCACGGTGGTGCCGTCGTCGGGTGACGCGGCCGCAGCATCCCGCAGGTGGCCGATCGCGTTGCCCGCCATGGTCGCCGCCAGCGCCTTCGCCTCGGGCGTCCTCGCCCGCGCCGCCGACAGCAGGGTGGTGAGCACGCTGTCGTGCACGATGGCGTCGACCTGCACCCGCTCGACCTCGGTCGCATGCTGACGCACCGCGTGGCCGTACCGGTCGAGGGCGGTGGCCTGCGCGCCGTCGACCGACGAGGAGGCCTGGCGCAGCATCGTGATGATGATCAGCACCGCCCCGCCGAGGAAGATCGAGTACACCGCCTCGAGCGTCGCCAGTCCGAGCGTCGCCGATCCCCCGGCCGGCGTCGCCCGCACCGCGAGGTAGATGAGCGGCGCCGTGAACAGGTACACCGTGGCCGAGAAGGTCGGGAAGGCGATCGTCGCCATCGACGTCGCGACCGTCATCAGGTAGTACAGCCAGTGGATGCCGGGGAAGATCTCCGCCCCGGGCAGCAGGAAGAACGGCCAGGTGGCCAGCGCGGCGAGGTACGCGAGCGCGAAGAAGCCCTGGGAGCGCCGCACCCACCGGTTCGCGAACGCGAGCACTGCGACGACGACGAGCGAGCCGAACAGCACGGCGACCGACGTCCACAGCCAGACCGGATCGGCCTCGTCCAGCTGGCCCAGCAGCCAGGGCACGGTCTGCGCGCCGAACACGATGCCGAACACGGCGACCGACCGCGAGAGCACGCGCTCGACCTGTCGGCGGCTGATCGGGTTGCGCGGGGTGCGCGACGTCGGTGCGGCGGGACCGCTAACGGTCATCGGCGCCGTCCGGGTCCAGCCCCGGCAGGATGCCGTCCTCGACGGCGCGACGCAGCAGATCGACCTTCGTCGGGGCCGGGCGGCCCACCTCCACGTACTTCACGCGGATGCGGTCCAGGTACTCCCGCGCCGTCGAGTAGCCGATGCCCAGTTGCTGAGCGGCGAGCTTCAGCGGCAGCCCGGAGGCGTAGAGGTGCAGGATCTCGCGCTCGCGCCGCCCCAGCTGCGCCTTCGCGAAGTCGCGGTCGGCGTCGATCGCGGTCGCCCATTCCAGGTTGTTCAGCACCTCGCCGCGCGCCACCGTCGCCGCCGCGGCGAGCACCGTGCTCGTCGCCGACGACTTCGGGATGACGCCGGCCGCACCCGCGGCGAGCGCCTCGCGCACCAGCGCGACGCGATCGGCGATCGAGTGCACCAGCACCGCCGACCCGGTTGCCTGCACGCTCTTCACGTTCTCGGTCACGCTCGAGCCGTCGCCCAGCGACAGGTCGAGCACGGTGACGTCGACCTCGCGGCCGGCGAGGCCGTCGACGAGCCCCTGCACCGATGGCGCGGCGAGCACGAACTCGTACCCCGCATCCTCGAAGGCCGCCTTCAGCCCGAGCCTGACCGACTCGTGGTCGTCGACGACGGCGACTCTCACGGCGCGCGTACCGGCGCCGGCTCCGTTCGGCGTCGCGTCGGACATCCGTCAACCTCCGGTGTGCTTCTCCGCCATCGTAGTGGCGGACAGACCGTGCGGTCCGCTTTGTCGGTGCACGGCCTTGTCGGTGCGCGGCCTTCTCAGGGCGCGGCGTCGGCGGGCACGAGGGTCGCGACCGCCTCCACATGGTGCGTGTTCGGGAACAGGTCGAAGGCGCGCAGCGCCGACAGCTCGTACCCGCGCTCGCGGAACCGCCCCACGTCGCGCGCGAGCGCCACCGGGTCGCACGCGACGTAGACGACCTGCGCGGGGTGCAGCTCCGTCAGCGTGTCGACCACCTCGGTGCCCGCCCCCGAACGTGGCGGGTCGAGCACCACCGTCGCTCGGCGCAGCCGGTCGGACGGGGTCAGCTCCCGCACCCAGCGCTCAACCCGGGCGGTCTCGGCGCGGGCCCCGATCCACTCGGCCAGGTTCTCCGACGCGTAGTCGGTCGCCGAGGCGTCGGACTCGACGCTGGTGATCCGCGTCGACGACCCGAACCGGTCGCCGACCGCGGCGGCCAGCAACCCGACCCCGCCGTACAGGTCGAGGTTGTCGGCCTGCGGATCGAAGCGCTCGGGATCGATGGCGTTCTGCACCGCCTCGGTCAGGGTCGCGGCGGCGCTGCGGTGCACCTGCCAGAATCCGCCGTCGGCGAGCTTGAACTCACGCGCGCCGACGGTCTCGGTGATGGTCGTGGGGCGCTGGCGGCCGACGATCAGCCGGGGCGACCCGGTCGACGGGGCCAGCACATCCACCGTCTGCTCGCCGGCGAACCGCTCGGCCAAGGGCGCCGCCGCGGCCAGCTCGTCAGTCGCCAACGGCAGATCGGAGACCGGGATGACGCGGTGCGACCGCGCCGCCACCGGTCCCAGCCGGCCCTGCTCGTTTACGTGCAGCCGCACCCGCGTGCGCCAGCCGGTGCCGCCGCGCTCCTCGTCGCCGGGCAGCGGCTCGACCACGACGTCCGTCTGCACGCCGCCCATGCGCTGCAGCGCCTCGGTGAGCACCAGCCGTTTCAACTCCCGCTGATGGGCCAGCTCGATGTGCCCGAACTCGGCGCCGCCGGCCCGCCGCGCGGGATCGCGGTCCAGCGCGGCCGCCGACCACACGTGCTCTCGCCGGTGCTCGCTCGGCTGCAGCACCCGCACCGTGTCGGCCCGCCAGAACGACTTCTTGCGGTCCTCGGTCACCCGCGCGACCACCCGCTCTCCCGGGATCGCGTCGGACACGAACACGACACGGCCGTCGTGGCGCGCGATCGCGATGCCCCCGTGGGCGATAGTGGTCACATCGAGTTCCAGCTCGCTGCCGATCGCCTCACCCATCCCCTCAGCCTAGGAGAGCCGTGCGCCTGTACCTCGCCTCCACCTCACCGGCCAGGCTGAAGACGCTCCGCAACGCCGGCGTGAACCCGGTGCTGCTCTCCCCCGGCGTCGACGAGGAGGCCACCGCCGCGGCCGCCGGCCCGCTCGATGGCCCGGGCCTGGTGTCCCTGCTGGCGCGGGCCAAGGCCGAGGCCGTCGTCGGCGCGACCGTGGACGGGCGGCCCATCGACGGCGTCATCCTGGGCGGGGACTCCGCCTTCGAGCTCGACGGCGTGCTGTACGGCAAGCCGCACCGGCCGGAGGTCGCCCGCGAGCGCTGGCTCGCGATGCGGGGCCGAACCGGCGTGCTGCACTCCGGGCACTGGGTGATCGACCACCGGAACGGCGTCGCCGGCGAGGGCGTCGGCGAGGTCTGCAGCACCACGGTCACCTTCGCGGCCGACATGGACGACGCCGAGGTGGACGCCTACGTCGCCACCGGTGAACCGCTCGCGGTCGCCGGCGCCTTCACGATCGACTCGCTCGGCTCGGCGTTCATCACCTCCGTCGAGGGCGACCCGCACGCGGTCGTGGGCCTGTCGGTGTCGACGGTGCGGTCCCTGCTCGGCCGGCTCGGCATCCGGTGGACCGACCTCTGGACCCGCCCCCCAGAGACGCCGCATTCGTAGGACCGCACAGCCCGCCGACGCATTCGTTGGCGGTTGCCCACGAGAGCGCGGCCCGTTCGGCCAATAGGCTCATCTGTTATGGCTCGCATCACGAAGGTCCTGATCGCCAACCGTGGAGAGATCGCCGTGCGGGTGATCCGGGCCGCGAAGGACAGCGGGATCGCCTCCGTAGCCGTCTACGCCGACCAGGATCGGGATGCTCGGCACGTCAAGCTCGCCGACGAGGCGTACGCCCTCGACGGCACCACCAGCGCCGAGACCTACCTCGTCATCGACAAGCTGCTCTCGATCGCCCGCCGCTCCGGTGCGGACGCGGTGCACCCCGGGTACGGCTTCCTCGCCGAGAACGCCGACTTCGCCCGCGCCGTGATCGACGCCGGCCTGATCTGGATCGGCCCGTCGCCCGACGCGATCGAGCGCCTCGGCGACAAGGTCTCGGCGCGGCACGTCGCCGAGAAGGTCGGCGCCCCGCTCGCCCCCGGCACCCTCAACCCGGTGTCGGGTGCGGATGGGGTGCTCGCGTTCGTCGACGAGCACGGCCTGCCGGTGGCGATCAAGGCGGCGTTCGGCGGCGGCGGCCGCGGTCTGAAGGTCGCCCGCACCCGCGAGGAGGTGCCGGAGCTGTTCGAATCCGCCACCCGCGAGGCCGTGGCCGCGTTCGGCCGCGGCGAGTGCTTCGTCGAGAAGTACCTCGACGAGCCGCGTCACGTCGAGACCCAGTGCCTCGCGGACGCACACGGCGACGTGGTCGTCATCTCGACCCGCGACTGCTCGCTGCAGCGCCGCCACCAGAAGCTCGTCGAGGAGGCGCCGGCGCCGTTCCTGACCGCCGAGCAGACCGAGGCGCTGTACACCTCGTCGAAGGCGATCCTCAAGGAGGTCGGCTACCTCGGCGCGGGCACCTGCGAGTTCCTCATCGGCAAGGACGGCACCGTCTCGTTCCTCGAGGTGAACACCCGCCTGCAGGTCGAGCACCCGGTCTCCGAGGAGGTCACCGGCATCGACCTGGTGCGCGAGCAGTTCCGCATCGCCGAGGGCGAGGCGATCGGCTACGACGACCCGGTGGCGACCGGGCACTCGATCGAGTTCCGCATCAACGGCGAGGACCCGGGCCTGAACTTCCTCCCCTCCCCCGGCCCGGTGCACGTGCTGCGCTTCCCCGGCGGCCCCGGCGTGCGCGTCGACAGCGGCGTCACCACCGGCGACGTGATCAGCGGCGCCTTCGACTCGCTGCTGGCCAAGCTCATCGTCACCGGCTCGAGCCGGGCGGATGCGCTGGAGCGGTCGCGCCGTGCGCTGGACGAGTTCGAGGTGTCCGGTCTGCCCACCGTGCTGCCGTTCCACCGCAGGATCGTGCGCGACCCGGCGTTCACGGACGAGCCGTTCCGCGTCTTCACCCGCTGGATCGAGACCGAGTTCGACAACGACATCGAGCCGTGGAGCGGCTCCCTGCCCGAGGGGACGGCACCGGTTCCGCGGCACAACGTCGTCGTCGAGGTCGGCGGCAAGCGGGTCGAGGTGAGCCTGCCGAGCAAGCTCATCCCGACCGGGGGCGGCGGCACGGCGCTCGCTGCCCCGCCGAAGCGGCGCAGCGCATCCTCGGTCTCCACCGTCACCGGCAACTCGGTGAAGGCGCCCATGCAGGCGACCATCGTGAAGCTCGCCGTCGCCGAGGGCGACCGCGTGGTGAAGGGCGACCTGATCCTGGTGCTCGAGGCGATGAAGATGGAGCAGCCGATCACCGCCCACAAGGACGGCACCGTGGGCAGCATCGACGTGGCCGTCGGCGCGACGGTGTCGGCCGGGCACGTGCTGCTGTCGATCGACGACTGACGCGCTCCCGGCGAGCGCTCAAGGAGCGCGACCCAAGATGGACGGATGGCCGAGACCCTTCCCGCTGCGCGTCCGGCCGACGAGCGGCTGCGGCTGCTCGACGGGCTGCGCCTGCTCGCGGCGCTGGCCGTGCTCGCGTTCCATTTCACGGCGCGCGAGCACCACGCCTGGGGCGAGCCGACCGACGAGGCGTTCCCGTGGCTGCACCAGTTCACGCTCTACGGCGCGCTCGGGGTGCAGTTCTTCTTCATGATCAGCGGCTTCGTGGTGCTGATGAGCACCTGGGGCCGCAGCCTGCCGCAGTTCGCCGCGTCGCGCATCGCGCGGCTGTACCCGGCGTACTGGTTCGCGGTGCTGAGCGTGATCGCGCTGCGGCTGGCGACGCATCCCGAGGTCTCCCTCGCCGACGCGGCCGTGAACCTGACCATGGTGCAGGACGCGTTCGGCGCCCCGAACGTCATCGGGGTCTCGTGGACGCTCTTCGTCGAGCTGAAGTTCTACCTGCTGCTGGGCATCCTGGGGCTTCTCGGCATCACCCGGCAGCGGGTGCTCGCGTTCTGCGCCCTGTGGCCGCTGGTCGGCGCCATCGCGCAGAGCACCGGCAGCGGGCTGCTGGAGTCGCTGCTGGTGCCGAGCTTCGCCCCGTTCTTCGCGATCGGGATGCTGCTGTACCTGGTGTACCGGGAGGGCTGGACCGCGCCTACGGCTCTGCTGCTCGGCCTCAACTGGCTGCTGACGCTCTTCCTCGCGCAGTCGTGGGCGCTGCCGTTCCTGGAGCGGCACGCCGAACCGGGTCAGTGGTGGGTCGTCGCGCTGGCGTGCACGGCGATGATCGGGCTCATCCTGCTGGCCACGCGGACCCGGCTGGCGCGGCTGCGGTGGCGCTGGCTGACCGTGGCGGGCGCGATCACCTACCCGCTGTACCTGCTGCACGAGGCGTGGGGGCGCCACCTCATCCTGCTGCTGCACGAGCACGTGCCGAAGTACGTCCTGCTGGTGGGCGTCAGCCTGCTGATGATCGCGGTCGCCTACCTGGTGCACCGGTTCGTCGAGCGCCCCCTCGGGCCGCCGTTGCGCCGCGCGCTCGAGCGCGGCTTCAGCCCCGCCGCTGGGCGCGGTTCCGACGCACGCGACGGATGATCAGCCACACGATGATCGCGACGATCGCGCCGATCACCAGCCAGTCGAGCACCGACGAGTACTGATCGACGAGCTCGTACTGCGAGCCGAGCAGCCACCCGAGGAAGATCAGCAACCCGTTCCAGAGCAGGCTGCCGGCCCCGGTGAAGATCCCGAACTGCACGAGGTTCATGCGTGCCGCGCCGGCGGGCAACGAGATGACGCTGCGCAGGCCAGGCAGCAGGCGGGAGAAGAACACGGCGGGGCGGCCGTGCTTGTCGAACCAGTCGGCGCCCTTCCGGAAGTCGTCCTCGTCGACCAGCGGCAGCTTGCCCAGCAGCCGGATGGATCGTTCGCGGCCGAGCGCGGCGGCGAGCCAGTAGAGCAGGAACGCGCCCACCAGCGAGCCGATGGTCGCCGTGAGAAGCACCAGGATGGCGTTCATCTCGCCCTGCCGCACCAGGAACCCGGCGAGGGTCAGCACGATCTCGCTCGGAATCGGCGGGAACACCGTCTCGATGACGATGAGCAG
>DATMVL010000279.1:0-2547 GCA_035563175.1 Rhodoglobus sp.
CTGAGCACCCGCACACCCGTGACGTCGGTGTCGGCGAAGGAGGGGTGGCGCAGCAGCAGCTCGAAGATCGTCGGCACGCTGGTCAGCAGGCTCACCCCGTGCTCGGGGATCGCCGCGAGCATCTCCGCCGGGCTGAACCGCGGCATCACGACCACCGTGTTGCCCAGCGCCGTCTGCCCGAGCAGCTGCGAGTTGCAGCCGGTGACGTGGAACAACGGCACCGAGATCAGCGACGTCCGCCCGCCCTCGTGCGAGAGCCCGAGCACGCGTCGCATGTTCTCCGCCGCCGTCGCGAAGTTCTCGTGCGTCGTCATCGCACCCTTGGGCCGGCCCGTGGTGCCCGAGGTGTAGAACAGCGCGGCCACGTCCGACGGCGCGGCATCGTGCGGCTCGACCGCCGGGCCGGTCGGCAGTGACACCCCCGGCTCCACCACGTACGCGGCACCGCAGTCGTCGAGGACGTAGCGCGCCTCCGTCTCGGCCAGCCGGGTGTTGAGCGGGACGACGACGGCGCCGGCCAGCTGGGTCCCCCAGAACGCGAGCACCCAGTCCAGGCCGTTGCCGATGCGCAGCGCCACCCGGTCGCCCACCCCGACGCCGGCCGCGCGCAGCCCGCCCGCGACCTCCGCCGACCGCTGCCAGAGCTCCCGGTAGGTCACCGAGGGACCGTCCGGCTCGACGACGGCGGTGCGGTCGGGCACGCGCTCGGCGGTCGCGCGCAGCAGCGCGGGCAGGTTGGGCGCCAGGCCGGTGTAGCGGCGGATGCCGTCCTCGCCCACCTCGATGCCGCGGGGATCGAAGGGGCTGCTCGTGGTCGAGGCGGTCACGTCCTCCGATCGTGCTCCTGTGAGCGCGGCCACCCGCGGTTCGGGCCCCGCCCCGGAGGGCAGGTCCGCACCGTGACCGGCACCGCGCGTTCCGCTTCCCGCCCGATGCCCGGCATCCCCTCCGCCGACGAGTCCGCCGGCGTCGACCCCGACCGCACCGAGGTCCCCCGCCCCGGCGCGGAGCGCGTGGACAGCCTGCGCTGGGGCGACGGCCGCGAGGCGCCGGTCACCGAGCGGGACGAGGACGGCTACGCCGACCTACGCACCTACGCCTCCATCGGCGACGGCCGCACCCTCGCCCTGGTCGCCCGCGACGGCCGCATCGACTGGCTGCCGCTGCCCGAGCTCGACGGCCCGCCGGTGTTCGGCGCGCTGCTCGATACCGACAACGGCGGCTGCCTGGAGCTGTGCCCCGACGGCGGGTTCACCGTCAGCCGCACCTACGTCGGCGACTCCAACGTCCTCGCGACCACGTTCACCACGCCCACCGGCCGGGTGCGGGTCACCGACGCGCTCAACACCGGCATCGCCGGGCGGCTGCCGTGGTCGGAGCTCGCCCGACGCATCGAGGGGCTCGAGGGCAGCGTCAGGATGCGCGCGACCGTCCGCCCCGGCACCTGCCTCAACACCGTCAGCCCCTGGGTGCACGACACCGCGCACGGGCCGGTGCTGCGGGTCGCCGGGCTCACCCTCGCCGTCCGCACGATGGCCGCCGACGACGTCACCGTGGGCGACCGGCGCATCGACGTCACCGTCACCACGCAGCCGGGCTCGCGGCACCTGCTCGCCGTCGTCGGCACCGAGGACGAGCCGCTGTTCCTCCCGCCGCCGGAGGCCATCGACGCCGGCATCGACCGCACGGTCGAGCGCTGGGAGGCGTGGATGGACTCCTTCGCCTGGGACGGGCCGTGGGCCGGCGCGGTCCGCCGCAGCACGCTCACCCTCAAGCAGCTCATCCACGCCGCCACCGGTGCGATCGTCGCCGCGCCGACGACGTCGCTGCCCGAGGGCCCGGCCGGCGGGCGCACCTGGGACTACCGCTACGCCTGGGTGCGCGACTCCGCCTACGCCCTCATCGCGCTCATCCGCTTCGGCCTGCGCGAGGAGACCCACGGCGCGATGAGCTGGCTGCTGTCGGTGATGCGGCGGCACGGGCCCGAGCCGCGGGTCTGCTACACCGTCGACGGCGGCCTGGTCAGCGGCACGCACGTCGCCGACGTCCCCGGCTGGCGCGGCATCGGCCCGGTGCGGGTGGGCAACGCCGCCGCCGACCAGCTGCAGCTCGGCGTCTTCGGCGACGTCTTCGGCATCGTGTCGCTGTACGCCGAGAGCGGCCACGTCCTCGACGCCGAGACCGGCCGGATGCTCGCCGGCATCGCCGACCTCGCCTGCGACCGCTGGCAGGTGCGCGACTCGGGCATGTGGGAGCTGCCGGAGCTGCAGCACTACACGACGTCGAAGCTCGGCTGCTGGCAGGCGCTGACCAAGGCCGTGGAGCTCGCCGAGCGCGGGCAGATCCCCGGCGACCCGTCGCGGTGGGCGCACGAGGCCGAGCGCATCGCGCAGTGGATCGACGAGCACGCCTGGGACGAGGACCGCGGCGCCTACGTCTGGTACCCCGGCTCGGACGAGCTGGACGCCTCGATCGTGCTGCACGCGATCAGCGGCTTCGACCGCGGCAAGCGGATGAGCTCGACGCTGGACGCGCTGCGCCGCGAGC
>DATMVL010000280.1:0-3754 GCA_035563175.1 Rhodoglobus sp.
CGCCAGCCGGTCAGCGGTCAGGTCGAGCCCGCGCACCCGAGCACGCCGGGGCGTCCGCTGGGCAGGGCGCCGACGCGGGGGATCGCGACCGCGTAATCCGGGGCGCCCGGATGCGCGGTCAGACGACCCGCATCCGCTCACACCTCTGGAGACCCCGTGGACCCCTATTCCATCCCGTTCGTGGCGACGGCGCTCGACGCCGTGCACTGGCTCGTCACGAGCCTCGCCACCCTGCTCACCCCGTTCGCCGGCACCGGCGCGGCCGCCCTCGCCGTCGTGGCGCTCACCGTCGCCGTGCGGGCGCTGCTGATCCCGGTCGGCATCTCGGCGGTGCGCGCCGAGCTCACCCGCCGCCGGCTCGCGCCCGATCTGAAGCGACTGCAGCAGCGGTGGGCGAGGAACCCCCAGCGGCTGCAGGCGGAGACGCTGGCGCTGTACCGCCGCGAGGGCACCAGCCCGTTCGCGGGCATGCTGCCGCTGCTGGCCCAGGCGCCCGTGCTGTCCGTCGTGTACGGGCTGTTCCTCGCCCGCACCGTGAACGGCCATGCGAACGAGCTGCTGCCGCAGCCGTTCCTCGGAGTGCCCCTCGGCGACACGCTGTTCAGCGCCGGCATCGAGGGGGCGCTCGCGTTCGCGCCGGTGCTGCTCGTGCTGCTGGCCGTCGGGACCGTGCAGCGCGCGCTCACGCTGCGGCAGGCCGAGGCGCCGCGCTGGACGGGGTGGCTGCCGTACCTCGCGGTGCCGTTCGCGGCGATCGCGCCGTTGGCCGCCGGTCTGTACCTCGCGGTGTCGAGCGCGTGGACGCTGGGGGAGCGGGCGCTGCTCAGGCGTGTGCTGAGCGCCAGACCAGCGGCTTCGCCGGGTACGCCGTGAGCTTGCCCCACTCGGTCTGCCCGCCGAACTTCGGGCGCTTGTAGGGCAGCAGCACGAGCAGCGCGGTGCCGCTCTGGTGCTCCAGCCTCACCTCGACCGCGTCGGTGCGCTCCCGGCTGAGGCGGGTGTTGGAGACCAGGGCGGTGCATCGCGCCGACGGTGCCAGGTGCCGCAGCTGCGCCGCGGCCGCCGCGCGGATCTGCTCGGCGTCCGGGTGCTTGCCGAGCTCGCTGGTGTCGAGGTCGACGGCGAGCAGCCGCCCGTCCACCGCCACCAGGATCGCGAACGGGTCGAACTCGCTCGCGGCGGCGAGATTGCCCTGCGCGACGCGGATGCCGGAGTCGAGGAGCCGGTCCAGATCTGCCTGCGCGGCAGCATCCAGCCCGTCCCTCCACGAATGCATGCCCCAACCGTAGCGAGTGCGCGGCGCGCGCCGCTGCCGACACAACGGGGGACACGAGCCGGCTAGCGCACCGCCACGAACACCGAGCGCAGCACGTCGGTGATCGCCGTGCGCGCCTCCTCCGTGTCGATGGTCGCCGGACGGTCGCCCTCCTGCGGACCGTAGTCGCCGAACAGCGCGTGGTTCAGCCCCTCGATCTCGACGAGGTCGGCATCCGACGGCAGCGAGTGCGCGTTCGCCGCGATGTCGTCGGCCGTGGTCAGGCCGTCCTCGCTGCCGGAGATGCTCAGCACGTCGAGCCGTGTGCCGGAGAGGTCGTTCGCGCAGTACGCGCCGAGCAGCACCAGACCCGCGACGTCGGCGCCCTCGGCCATCAGGCACGCGCGCACCCCGCCCATCGAGTGCCCGCCGACCAGCCAGCGCTCCACCTCGGGTGCGTCGGCGGTGAACACGTCGGCGCCGCGGGTGTCGATCAGCGCCAGGTTGAGCAGCGGTTTCGTGATGACGACGGTGACCCCCTGCTCGACGATGCCCGACAGCTTGTACAGGTAGGCGTACGGGTCGACCCGCGCCCCCGGCACGAACACCAGTCCGGAGCCGTTCGCGCCCTCGGTCGGCGTCATCACGATCGAGTGGTCGGTCGACTCGATCGAGATCGCCGGGTTCCGCCACGCCTCGATCGCCTCGGCGCGCTCGCCGCGCATCGCGTTGCTCGCCCAGAGCGCCACCCCCAACGCGGCCAGCAGGGCGAGCAGCACCAGCACGCCGATGGCCGCCACCACCCTGCGCATGATCCGCTCGATCAGGGGCACCTGCTGCGCGTCGCTCACGCGTCCATCCTGCCGTGCGCGCAACCCCGAGCCCCGCCCCGGCCGTGGCGGTATCGTCGGGACGATGGCCGACCGCATCGACACCCTCGTCATCCTCGGCGCCCAGGGCGACCTCACCTCGCGACTGCTGCTGCCGGGGCTCGCCTCGTACCTGGGCAGCGAACGCGCCCACGGCATCCGGCTCATCGGCGCCGACCGCGAACCGCTCAGCGACGACGGCTGGCGGCAGCGCGTGACCGCGTCGTTCGGCGACGAGGCCGCGCCGCTCGCGCGGGAGGTGCTCGAGGGCAGCCGCTACCAGCAGTGCGACGTGACGGATGCGGACGCGCTCGCCTCGCTGCTCGCCGCGTGCCAGGGGCGCACGGCCCTGTACTTCGCCCTGCCGCCGTCGGTCACCGAGCGCGCCTGCCGGACCCTCAGCACGATGTCGTTGCCCGCTGGGCTCACCCTCGCGCTCGAGAAGCCGTTCGGCACCGATCTGCGCTCCGCGAAGGCGCTGAACCGCCTGCTCGAGACGATGGTGCCGGAGGAGCAGGTGTTCCGCGTCGACCACTTCCTGGGCAAGTCGACCGTGCTCAACCTGCTCGGCCTGCGCTTCGCGAACCGCATCTTCGAGCCGCTGCTCTCGGCGCCCAACGTCGAGCGCATCGACATCGTCGTCGACGAGACCCTCGGCCTCGAGGGCCGCGCCGGCTACTACGACACCGCGGGCGCGCTGATCGACATGATCCAGAGCCATCTGCTGCTGGTGCTCGCGCTGGTCACGATGGAGCCCCCGGCGTCGCTCCAGCACAACGACCTGCGCGGCTCGATGGCCCAGGTGCTGCGCGCGACCCGCCCGCACCGCGCGGACGGCACCTCGAGCCGCCGTGCCCGCTACGGGGCCGGTCGCATCGGCGACCGCGATCTGCCCGCGTATGTCGACGAGCCGGGTGTGGACCCCGCCCGCGGCACCGAGACCCTCGCCGAGGTCACCCTCGAGATCGACAACTGGCGCTGGGCCGGCGTGCCGATCCGGCTGCGATCCGGCAAGGGGCTCGGGGACGCCCGTCAGGACATCCTGGTGACGTTCCGGCCGGTGCCCCACCTGCCGACGGGTTTCAGCGGCGGCGACGAGCAGCCCTCGGTGCTGCGCATCTCGATGAAGCCGGCCACGCTCGCCCTCGACCTGGTCGTCAACGGCGAGGGCGACCCGTTCGAGCTCGAGCGCACGCACCTCGACGCCGAGCTGCGGGCCGGTGACCTCAGCGCCTACGGTGAGGTGCTCAACGCCCTCATGGACGGCGACCCGTCGCTGGCCGTGCGGGGTGACGTCGCCGAGGAGTGCTGGCGCATCGTCACGCCGTTCCTTCAGGCGTGGCGAGAGGATGCGGTGCCCCTCGAGTCGTACCCGGCCGGTTCAAGCGGCCCGGCCTGATCACCCGGTGTACGGCACCAGCTCCTGCAACGCCCAGCCGTTCCCGTCGGGGTCGGTGAAGTAGACGAACCGTCCCCAGGCCTGCTCGTCCACGCCGCGCGCCTCGACGTCGCGCTCGCGCAGGAACGCGAGCGCGACGTCGGCATCGGCGACGACGCACTGCAGCCCCTCGAGGCTGCCCTTGGCCATGCCGGAGAAGTTGTAGTCCAGCACGATGGAGCAGGCCGACCC
>DATMVL010000281.1:0-5509 GCA_035563175.1 Rhodoglobus sp.
GAAGCCCGCGGCGAAGCCCGCGATGCCTTCGGCGGCCGGCAAGCCCGCAGCGCCCAAGGCCAAGCCCGCGGGTCCCGCCGGCACGCCAGCATCCGAGTAGGAGAAGAAGAATGCCCAAGCAGAAGACGCACTCCGGTGCGAAGAAGCGCTTCAAGGTCACCGGCAGCGGCAAGGTCATGAAGCAGCAGGCCGGCATGCGCCACAACCTCGAGGTAAAGCGCGCGAAGGTCAAGCGCCGCCTCAACCACGAGGAGGTGCTGGCGCCGCAGGACGCCAAGGTCATCAAGAAGCTGCTGGGCAAGTAAGGGGACCACGGACTCATGGCAAGAGTGAAGAGGGCGGTCAACGCCCACAAGAAGCGTCGCGTCATCCTCGAGCGGGCCTCCGGCTACCGCGGTCAGCGTTCGCGCCTGTACCGCAAGGCCAAGGAGCAGGTCACCCACTCCCTCGTCTACGCGTACCGCGACCGCCGTGCGCGCAAGGGCGACTTCCGCCGTCTGTGGATCCAGCGCATCAACGCCGCTGCCCGCGCCAACGGCATGACCTACAACCGCTTCATCCAGGGCCTCGGGCTCGCGGGTGTCGGTGTGGACCGCCGCATCCTGGCCGACCTCGCGATCACCGAGCCGGCCACGTTCGCCGCGCTCGTGCAGACCGCGAAGGCCGCCCTGCCGGCCGACGTGAACGCCCCGGCGGCGCCCGCCGCCTGACGTCGCCACGGGCCCGATCCCGCATAGGATCGGGCTCGTGATCGACAATCCCCGCTCGCCGCGCGTCCGCGCTGTGGCGAAGCTGGCCAAGAGAGACGCCCGGTCGCAGACCGGGCTCTTTCTGTTGGAGGGCCCGCAGGCGGTGGCCGAGGCGCTGCAGTACCGGCCCGATCTGCTCGTCGACCTGTTCGCGACCGGTACGGCCATGGAGCGTCACGGCGAGCTGGTCCGGGCTGCCGGCCGCGCCGGACTGACCGTCGAGGTGGTCAGCGACGCCGTGCTCGACGCCATGGCCGACACCGTGACGCCGCAGGGCGTCATCGCGGTCTGCCGCCAGTTCCCCCGATCGCTCGACGACATCCTCGCGACCGGGCCGAAGCTTCTCGCGGTGCTCGAGGAGGTCCGCGATCCGGGCAACGCCGGCACGATCATCCGGGCGGCGGATGCTGCAGGTGCGGATGCGGTGGTGCTGTCGGGCCGCAGCGTGGACGTCTACAACCCCAAGGTGGTGCGCTCGACGACCGGGTCGCTCTTCCACCTGCCGGTAGCGGTCGGTGTGGACCTGCCCGAAGTCGTCCAGCGCGCGAAGGCCGCGGGCCTCCAGGTGATCGCCGCCGACATCAAGGGCGCCGACCTGCTCGCCGCCCGCAAGGCGGGCGCGCTCGCCGCGCCCACGGCCTGGGTGTTCGGCAACGAGGCGCGCGGCCTCACGGACGAGCATCACGCCCTCGCCGACTGGGTGATCACGGTGCCGATCTACGGCCAGGCGGAATCGATGAACCTCGCGACCGCGGCGTCCGTCTGCCTGTACGAGAGCGCGTTCGCGCAGCGCAGCTGATCAGCCGATACCCCCGTGTTACAGGGGTGTAACGCCACGTTGCCCCGGTTTGCGCGGTGTGGTCTAGTGGACGCATGGAACCACTGGTGGTCGTCGATCACGTCGACAAGCACTTCGGCGAGCTGCACGTGCTGAAGGACATCACGACCACGGTCGGCAAGGGCGAGGTCGTCGTCGTGATCGGCCCCAGCGGCTCGGGCAAGTCGACGCTGTGCCGCACCATCAACCGGCTCGAGACCATCGACTCGGGTTCGATCACCATCGACGGCAAGCCGCTGCCGGCCGAGGGCAACGCCCTGGCGAAGCTGCGGGCCGACGTCGGCATGGTGTTCCAGTCGTTCAACCTGTTCGCGCACAAGACCGTGCTGCAGAACGTCACGCTCGGGCAGCAGAAGGTGCGCCGGCGGTCCAAGGCCGAGGCCGACCGCCGCGCGATGGAGCTGCTGGAGCGGGTCGGCGTCGCCAATCAGGCCGCGAAGCTGCCGGCGCAGCTCTCCGGCGGTCAGCAGCAGCGCGTCGCCATCGCCCGCGCCCTCGCCATGGACCCCAAGGTCATGCTCTTCGACGAGCCCACCTCGGCACTCGACCCCGAGATGATCAACGAGGTGCTCGAGGTGATGGAGGGGCTCGCACGCGACGGGATGACCATGGTGGTCGTCACGCACGAGATGGGATTCGCCAGGAAGGCCGCCGACCGCGTGCTGTTCATGGCCGAAGGGGAGATCGTCGAGGAGGCCACGCCCGAGGCCTTCTTCACGGACCCGAAGAGCTCGAGAGCGAAGGACTTCCTCTCGAAGGTGCTCACGCACTGACCGGTGCATGAGAAACACAGCAATCAGGAGAACGACCATGAGAGCTAGAAAGACGCTGACGATCTCGGCGATCGCGGCCGCCGGGGTGCTCGCCCTCGCGGGCTGTACCGACTCGGGCGCGCCCGACCCGGAGGAGACCGCTGCGGTCGAGGAGGAGGTCTCGTTCGAGGCCGGCACCACGATGGCCGAGCTCAACGAGGCCGGTGCCATCACGATCGGCACCAAGTTCGACCAGCCGCTCTTCGGCCAGGTCGACGCCGACGGCAACCCGCGGGGCTTCGACGTCGAGATCGCCAAGATCATCGCGGGCGAGCTGGGCATCCCCGAGGACGGCATCACCTGGACCGAGACGGTGTCCGCGAACCGCGAGCCGTTCATCCAGGCCGGCGAGGTCGACCTCGTGGTCGCGACCTACACCATCAACGACAAGCGCAAGGAGGTCGTCTCCTTCGCGGGCCCGTACTACAACGCCGGACAGGACCTGCTCGTGCTCGCGGGCAACCCCGAGGACATCGGCGGCCCGGACGACCTCGCGGGCCAGCCCGTGTGCACCGTCGCCGGCTCGACGTCGGAGACCAACATCCGGGAGTACACCGACCAGGTGACCTCGCTCGCCGGCTACGCCGAGTGCCTGCCGCTGCTGAGCTCCGGCCAGGTCGTCGCGGTGACCACCGACAACGTGATCCTCGCCGGTCTCGCCGCCAACTCGAACGGCGAGTTCGAGGTCGTGGGCGAGCCCTTCACCGAGGAGCCCTACGGCATCGGGCTGGCGCTGGAGGACACCGAGTTCCGCATGTGGATCAACGACGTGCTCGAGGAGGCCTTCGAGGACGGCCGTTGGGCCGACGCCTGGGAGGCGACGGCGGGTGCGGAGCTCCCGCTGCCCGAGCCGCCCACGGTCGACCGCTACTGATCTGAACCACCAGGTGGCCCGGTCCTCACCCGGACCGGGCCACCATCTCTGCCGGAAGGAATCCGCTTGGACGCGATCGTCGAGAACTTCCCCGCGTTCGTCGGGGGGTTCCTGCTGACGCTCCGGCTGCTCGTCGTCTCGGGGCTCGGCGCCCTCGTGCTCGGCGCGGTCGTGGCGACGATGCGCATCTCGCCGGTGCCGGCGCTGCGCGGCTTCGCCACCGTGTACACCGAGATCCTGCGCAACACGCCCCTGACCCTGGTGCTGTTCTTCTGCGCCTTCGTGCTGCCGCAGCTCGGCGTGCGGCTCGACTACGTCGTCGCCGCCACGGTGGGGCTCACGTTCTACACCTCGCCCTTCGTCGCCGAGGCGATCCGGTCCGGCGTCAACGGCGTCGCCGTCGGCCAGGCCGAGGCCGCGCGGGCGGTCGGCCTCAACTTCGGCCAGACCCTCTCGCTCGTGATCCTGCCGCAGGCGATCCGCATGGTCATCCCGCCGCTCATCAACGTCTTCATCGCCCTCACCAAGAACACGTCGGTCGCGGCCGGGTTCTCGGTGCTGGAGCTGGTCGCCATCTCGCGGCAGGTCATCCAGTTCAACGGCAACGCGACCATCGCGATCCTGGTGGCGGTCGCCCTGTTCTACCTGGTGATCACCATCCCGCTCGGCCAGGCGGCGAACGCGCTCGAGCGGAAGGTGCAGGTGCTGCGATGACCAACGTGCTCTACGACGTGCCAGGGCCGCGCGCCCGCCGGCTCTCCCTCGTCTTCTCGATCATCGGCGCGCTCGTCATCCTCGGCGGCCTCGCGTGGATCGTGTGGTTCCTGGCCCAGCCGCGGGTCAACGCCGGCGGCGTCGAGGTGCCGGGCGTCTTCGACCCGAGCCGGCTGGACATCCTGCTCGACCTCGCCCTGTGGCGGCTGATCTGGCGCGGCCTGCTCGCCACGCTGCAGATGGCCGCCGTCGCCGCCGTGTTCGCGCTGCTGCTCGGCGTCATCCTGTCGATGGCCAGGACCGCGCGGTCGCCCTTCGTGCGCGTGCCGGCGATCGTCGTGGTCGAGTTCTTCCGCGGCATGCCGGTGCTGCTGATGATGCTGTTCGTGCTGCTGGTGTTCTCCACCGGCTCGTACTGGGCCGGTGTCGTCGCGCTCACGCTGTACAACGGCGCGGTGATCGGCGAGGCGCTGCGCGCCGGCATCGCCGCCCTGCCGCGCGGGCAGCGGGAGTCCGGGCTCGCGATCGGCCTCACGCCGCTGCAGGTGCGGTTCGAGATCGAGTTCCCGCAGGCGTTCCGGCAGATGCTGCCGATCATCATCGCCCAGCTCGTCGTGCTGCTGAAGGACACCTCGCTCGCCTTCATCATCGGCTACAACGAGCTGCTCAACGAGGGTCTGCGCCGGGGGCCGACGACCTTCGGGGCGTCGTACCTGTTCACCCTCTTCTTCGTCGTCTGGGCGGTGTACCTCGCGGTCAACCTGCTGCTGTCGACCGTCGCGCGCATCGTCGCGCGCCGGACGGCGGCAGGAGGGCGTGCGGGCCGGAAGGGCAGGAAGGCGCAGCGGGTGATCGCCCAGCTCGGCGGTGCCGGCGTCTCGGGCGCCACGGCCGCTGGGGCCGAGGCTGAGGACCCGCACTAGACTCGACTCCCGTGTCAGAGCCCACCCCCATCACCGAGGCGGCGGTGGGCGAGGCGGCGGACGCCGCACTCGCCGCGATCGCGTCGGCCGCGACCATGACCGAGCTGCGTGCCGCGCGTACGGCGCACGCGGGGGAGCAGTCGCCGATCGCCCGCTTCAACGCGAGCCTCAAGTCGGTGGCGCCGCAGGACCGTGCCGTGTTCGGCAAGGTGATCGGGCAGGCGCGCCAGCGGGTCCTCGCCGCCCTCACCGAGCGTGAGGCCGAGCTGTCGGTGGCGGAGGAGGCGGCCCGGCTGCGCGACGAGGCCGTGGACGTCACGGCGCTGCCCTCCCGCTTCCGGGCCGGCGCACGGCATCCGCTGTCCCTGCTCATGGAGCAGATGAGCGACGTCTTCGTCGCGATGGGCTGGGAGGTCGCCGAGGGTCCCGAGCTCGAGAACGAGTGGTTCAACTTCGACGCGCTCAACACCGACCCCGACCACCCGGCGCGCAGCGAGCAGGACACCTTCTACGTCGACCCGACGAACAGGCACCTGCTGCTGCGCACGCAGACCAGCCCGGTGCAGATCCGCTCGCTGCTCGACCGGCCGCTGCCGGTG
>DATMVL010000282.1:0-13170 GCA_035563175.1 Rhodoglobus sp.
AGAGACCCTGTGGTTCGGCGTCGGCACCGACAACGCGAAGAACGCGCCGTACGACACCTACCCCCTCGTCTACACCCTCGACTTCGATTACCAGTGCGGCAACGGCCAGCAGATCTACACGATCACCGTCGAGCAGAGCAGCGGCGAACTGGACTCGGAGACGATCACGATCACCGAGCAGTAGCCGGGACGGGCCGGCGATGAGAGCCTTCTCATCCTGCCCCGTCGCACCGCGCCACCGGGCAGACTTGCTGTGTGCGCGCCCCACTGCTCGGGATCGTCGCGACGGCCGCCGTCGTGACGGCCGTCGGCGTGGGCAGCGCCGCATTCGCGACCGCGCTGCTGCCGACCCCGCCAGAGGCGGGTGCGCCCGTGCCGGGTGTGGCGCCGATCGTGATCGAGGAGCAGTCGCCGTCCGGGTCGACGTCGAAACGGGATGAGGACGAGGCCGGCCCTGCTTCGACGCCGGGCCCGGTCCCGTCACCGACCGGCGGCACCCCCACCCCGCAGCCCGTCGCGCCGGTCGCGCCCGTGGATGTGGACGCCGGCGAGGTCGATCCGGCCGTGCCGCCGAGCGAAGGCGCCCCCGGCGACGGCGGCGGGAGCGGCACCGGCAACAGCGGCAACGGGAACGGCAACGGCGGCGGGAACGGCACCGGCAACGAGGGCAACGGGAACGGCTCCGGGAACGGGAACGGCACCGGGAACGGCAACGGGAACGGGAACGGCAACGGCAACAGCGGGGTCGGCAACGGCAACGGCGGCGGGAACGGCACCGGCAACGAGGGCAACGGGCGCGGACCCGGCGACTGAGCCGCACGATGAGAGATCTCTCATCCCGCGCTTCAGCACCTCTCACGCACGACCGGGAGCATCGAAGACATCGAGGCGCCTCGTCCGCCGAAATCGGGCAGTCACGATCGGGGTGACATTCCAGTCCGAGCGGGAGGTGCGAGCGGGCGCAGCCGGGGGGCTGCGCCCGCTCCTCGCTTTCCCGGCCCGCAGGACTCAGCGCAGGCGGTACCCCATCCCGCGCACGGTCTCGATCGTCTCCGCGCCCAGCTTGGCTCGCAGGTAGCGCACGTACACATCCACGACGTTCGAGCCCGGGTCGAAGTCGAAACCCCAGACGCGGCTGAGCAGCTGCTCGCGACTGAGCACCTGGTCGGGATGCCGCAGGAACTCCTCGGCGAGAGCGAACTCCCGCGCCGACAGGTCGACCTCCCGCGCTCCCGCCCGCGCACGCCGGGTCCGCAGGTCGAGGGTGATCGACCCGTTGCTGAGACTCGTCTCGGTGACCACGGTGTCGCCGCGCAGTCGTGACCGGATGCGGGCCAGCAGCTCGTCGAAGCGGAACGGCTTCGGTATGTAGTCGTCGGCGCCGCCGTCGAGGCCCGCCACGGTGTCGTGCACGCCGGTGCGGGCGGTGAGCATGATGATCGGCAGCGAGCTGCCGCTGCCGCGCACCGAGGTGAGCACCTCGAAGCCGTCGATGCCGGGCAGACCGACGTCGAGCAGCATGAGGTCGTACCGACCCGACATGGCATGCTCCAGCGCCTCACGGCCGTCGGCGACGGCGGTCGGCGTGTATCCGGACGACCGCAGCCCCTTCTCGATGAAACTCGAGATCCGGGCCTCGTCCTCCGCCACCAGGATCGATGTCATGCGGTTCCCCCTCCCTCGCCGGTCGGCAGCACGAGACTGAACCGCGATCCGGATGCCGACGAGACCAGATCCACCGAGCCGCCGTGCGCTTGCGCGATCGCCGTCACGATCGCGAGTCCGAGCCCGGAGCCCGACACGCCGCGTCCCTGATCGATGCGACCGAAGCGCTCGAAGATGCGGTCCTGCACCTCCGCGGGGATGCCCGGTCCGGCATCCTCGACCCACAGCTGCACTGCGCCGCCGGCCACGGTCGAGCCGATGGTCACCGGCGAACCGGACGGCGAGTACTTGGCCGCGTTGTCGGCCAGCTGCAGCCAGGCCTGCGTGATGCGGTCGGGGTCGCCGTGCACCACGGCGGCGGCGACCGGTCCGGCACGCCAGTCGTGGCCGGAGAGCCCGCCGGCCTTGGCCAGCACCTCGGCGGTGAGCGCCGCGACGTCGACGTCGCGGAACGCCGGCGCCGTCGTCCGGTGCTCGGCGAGCGCCGCGATGTCGTCGACCAGACCGACCATGCGGTCCAGCTCGTCGATCGCGAGCGCGCGTGTGGCGGTGACGTCGGAGGGATTGCGCGGATCGAGCAGTTCGAGGTGCCCTCGGACGATCGTGATGGGCGTCTTGAGCTCGTGCCGCACGTCGTCGAGCAGCTGGTGCTGGGTGGTCATCGCCTCGTCGAGCCGGTCGAGCATGTCGTTGACCGTGCGGGTGAGCTCCGAGAGGTCGTCGTTGCCCGAGACCGGGATGCGGGCGGTGCGATCGGATGCGGTGATGCCGGCCGCGGCCTCGCGCAGCCGACGCAGCGGACCGAGCAGGCGGCCGGCGACCAGCCAGCCGACGCCGCCGATCGCGAACAGCGACGCCGCGGACACCAGCGCGTAGGTGGTGAACGCCTCCCCCAGCTCGCCGAGCTCGGCGTCCACCCGGATCGCGACGACGTAGATGACCGGGTCGGCGCCCGGCCGCAGCACGATGGGGGCCGCCAGGTAGCGCAGCGTGCCGACCTCGCCGACGGCGGTGCCGAGTCGCACCTCGCCGTCGCCGACCTCGGTGACGACCCGCTGCACGAACGCGGGATCGTCCTCGAGGGCGAAGTCCACGACCACGCCGGGAAGGTACGTGGGGCGCCCGTCGACGATGCCGAGCGAGCTCTCGTTGCGGTCGGGTACCACGTGGGCGATCACCGACCGCAGCGCATCCTCGGCCGATCCGAACGCGCCGAGCCCACCGTCCCGGATGATCGCTCTCGCGGAATCGACACGGGAGAGCAGGCGGTCGTCGATGTGGCGCAGGATGCGGTCGCGCTGCACCAGGTAGGCGGTGCCGCCGGCGAGCGACATGCCGAGCGCGGTCACGACCAGCAGGACGGCGAGGATGCGGGCGCGGACGCTGAAGCGGGCATGCTGATGCCCCCACGCCCCCGACACGGCTCCCAGTATGACCAGCGCCGGCGCCCGCCCGCCATCGCCAGTGCGGGGGTCACGACACCGCCGGTACGATGGGTGGGCACTCCCACACTCAGGCACCTTCCCGTTGACGCGGTGCCGCACATACCGAACCGGAGCACCGCCATGACCGCTGCGATCCCCGACCGACCGGCCCTCGAAGGCCTCGAGCCCAAGTGGGGCGAGCGCTGGGAGTCCGATGGCACCTACCGGTTCGTGCGCGAGGGCGCCGTCAAGGAGAACGTGTTCGCGGTCGACACCCCGCCGCCGACCGCCTCGGGCAGCCTGCACATCGGCCACGTGTTCAGCTACACGCACATGGACCTCATCGCGCGGTATCAGCGGATGCGCGGCAAGACCCTGTTCTACCCGATGGGGTGGGACGACAACGGCCTGCCGACCGAGCGCCGCGTTCAGAACTACTATGGGGTGCGCTGCGACCCGACCCTGCCCTACGACGCGGACTTCACGCCGCCGTTCCAGGGCGACGCCGCCGGCTCGAAGGCCGCCGACCAGCTGCCGATCTCACGCCGCAACTTCATCGAGCTGTGCGAGCGGCTCACCGCCGAGGACGAGCTGCAGTTCGAGGAGCTGTGGCGGCAGCTCGGCCTCTCGGTCGACTGGTCGCTCACCTACCGCACCATCGGCCGCGAGTCGCAGCTGGCCGCCCAGCGGGCCTTCCTGCGGAACCTCCAGCGCGGCGAGGCGTACCAGGCCGACGCCCCCACGCTGTGGGACGTGACGTTCCGCACCGCGGTCGCGCAGGCCGAGCTCGAGGATCGCGAGCAGCCCGCCGCGTACCACCGGGTCGCGTTCCACCGCACCGACGGCCAGGGCGACATCGAGATCGAGACCACCCGGCCGGAGCTGCTGCCCGCCTGCGTGGCGCTGGTCGCCCATCCCGACGACGAGCGGTACCAGCCGTACTTCGGCACCACCGTCACCACCCCGCTGTTCGGCGTCGAGGTGCCGGTGGTGGCCCACCGCCTCGCCCAGCAGGACAAGGGCTCGGGCATCGCGATGATCTGCACCTTCGGCGACGTCACCGACGTGGTCTGGTGGCGCGAGCTCGACCTGCCCAACCGCACCATCATGGGCGCGGACGGCCGCATCCTGCCCGACCCGCCGGAGGCGATCGAGTCGGATGCCGCGCGTGCGGCGTACGCGGAACTCGCCGGCAAGACGGTGTTCAGCGCCAAGCAGCGCATCGTCGAGCTGCTGCGCGAATCGGGCGAGCTGATCGGCGACCCCAAGCCCATCCAGCACGCCGTGAAGTTCTTCGAGAAGGGCGACCGCCCGCTCGAGATCATCTCGACCCGGCAGTGGTACATCGGCAACGGCGCCCGCGACGAGCAGCTGCGCGAGCGCCTCGTCGAGGCCGGCCGCGAGATCGGCTTCACCCCGGAGCACATGCGGGTGCGCTACGAGAACTGGGTCGGCGGCCTCACCGGCGACTGGCTGATCTCGCGCCAGCGGTTCTTCGGCGTGCCGATCCCGGTCTGGTACCACCTGGGCGCCGACGGCGAGCGCGGTGAGCCGATCGTGCCCACCGAGGACATGCTGCCGATCGACCCGTCGACGGATGTCCCGCCCGGCTTCGGCGAGGAGGACCGCGGTCGCACCTTCGTCGGCGAGCTCGACATCATGGACACCTGGGCGACCTCGAGCCTGACGCCGCAGATCGCGGGCGGCTGGGGCACCGACCCCGAGCTGTTCGACCTGGTGTTCCCGTACGCGCTGCGCTCGCAGGGGCAGGACATCATCCGCACCTGGCTGTTCTCGACGGTGCTGCGCGCCGTGCTCGAAGAGGGCACCGTGCCGTGGCGCAACGCCGGCATCTCCGGCTTCATCGTCGACCCCGACCGCAAGAAGATGTCGAAGTCGAAGGGCAACGTCGTCACGCCGAAGGCCCTCCTCGACGAGCACGGGTCGGATGCGGTGCGGTACTGGGCCGCCTCGTCGCGGCTCGGCACAGACGCCGCCTTCGATCCGCAGAACCCGAAGCAGATGAAGATCGGCCGCCGTCTGGCGATCAAGGTGCTGAACGCGGCGAAGTTCGTCTACGGCTTCCCCCAGGCGGAGGCCGGCGAGGTCACGAACCCGCTCGACCTGGACATGCTGGCGAGGCTGGATGCCGTGGTCGCGTCGGCGACGGCGGCCTTCGACGAGTTCGACCACGCCCGCGCGCTCGAGACCACCGAGCAGTTCTTCTGGACCTTCTGCGACGACTACCTGGAGCTCGTGAAGGAGCGCGCCTACGGCACCGGCGCGGACCAGGCGTCCGCGGTGCGCGCGCTGCGACACGCGGTCGACGTGATGCTGCGCCTGCTGGCGCCGTTCATCCCGTTCGCCACCGAGGAGGTGTGGAGCTGGACCCACGACGGTTCGGTGCACACCGCCGCCTGGCCGGAGTCGTCGGGTACGAGGGAGGCGACCGGCCTGCTGAGCCTGCTCGGCGAGGCGCTGGTGGGCATCCGCGGGGCGAAGACCGACGCGAAGGTGTCGCAGAAGACCGAGGTGGCGTCGGCGACGCTGACCGGCCCCGCGGTGCTGGCCGGCGGGCTCGAGGATCTGAAGGCCGTGGGGCGCATCCGCGACCTCGCCTTCGTCGAGGGCGACGCGGTGACCTGGTCGGATGTGGTGCTCGTCGAGGCGGACGCCTGATGCAGCTCGGCACCCGCTGGAATCTCGGTGACGAACCGCCCGAGCGCATCCCGGCGCAGATGGTGGAGGCGGTCCGGGCGGTCGAGGCCGAGGTCGGCCCGCGCCAGGGCTGGCGCTGGACGCTGACCTGGCTCGAGAGCCGGCCGGTGGCCGAACTCGACGACGGCACGGTGGTGCGGCTGGGGCACGACGGCTCCGTGGCCGTCACCGCGCCGGACTGAGCTCCTCGTCGGCCACCCGCGTCGTCGGTCGGAGACCGGCCAGCACCCAGCACGCGCCGATCGAGGCGGCGCCGACCATCCCCATCGCGGGTCGCACGTCCCCGCTGACGGCGATCGCTACGCCCACGGCGGCCGATGCGATCGCGAGCTCCGGCAGCACCTCCCGGATGAGCGCCCCGCCCCGGGCGGAGCGCTTCGGGGTGATCGCGAAACGCGCCCGTCCACCGAGCCCCACGCGGAACGCCGCGCGGACGGTCACGATCGCCATCGAGGTGTAGAGCAGCACCGCGAGCGCCGCGAAGCGGGCGGCGGCCAGGATGCCCTGCTGACGCCATCGGCGGACGGTCTCGGGCAGCACTGCCACGATGCCGCAGAGCGCGGGGACGGCCAGCAGCACCGGCGGCAGCGGCGCCACCATGGCCCCGGCGAACGTGATGATCGTCAGCGCCGCGGCGGCGACCGGCAGGGCGCACTGCAGCAGCGCGTCGATGCGGTGCGCCGGGTTGCGCGGGCCGGGACCGCGGAGCTGGCGCACGAGCAGCTCCGTCGAGCCCTCGGTGAACTTCGCGAACTGCTTGCGGAAGGCCACCGCATCGGGCGGGTACGACTCGAAGGAGACGAGCCGGGCGTCGCGCTCGATGCGCCAGCCACGCGCCCGCAGCCGCAGCCCCAGCGCCATGTCCTCCATGACGATCGCCGGGAACCCGCCGACGTCGTGCAGCGCCGCGACCCGCAGGATGGCGCCGCGACCCAGGAACTGCGCCGACCCGGCCGCCGCCCTGCCCCGCTCGACCGTGTTCAGGTAGGCGTCGAGCATCCCGCCGAACTCGGCCGCGAACGACGACGCCGCGCGCCGGGTGCGTACCGCGCCCTGCACCACGGCGATGGCCGGATCGGCTTCGATGGCGCGCAGCGCCCGCCGCGCGAAACCTGCCGGCAGGTGCTGATCGGCGTCGACGACGATGATGTGGGCGGCATCGGTGCCGCCGGCCAGGTAGGAGTTCAGGTTCCCGGCCTTGAAGCCGGAGCGGTCGGTCCGCCGCACGACCGAGACGCGGTGCTGCGCCGCGAACCGGTCGATGCGCTCGCGCGACGCCGGGGCACGCGAATCGTCGAGGATGACCAGCCGGGCGCCCGGCAGGTCCTGTTGCGCGGCGGCGAGCGCCGCATCCTCCTCGAAGTCGTCGGCGGTGCAGAGCAGCACGTCGACCCGGGCCTCCGAGACCTCGCCGCCACGACCGCGCGGCAACGGCGCCGCCGCCAGCTTGAGCCAGAACAGGTTCCCGGCGGCACCCAGCACGATGACGCTGATGGGCACCGCGGCGCTGAGGATGAACAGCCACCCGGCGACCGAGTCGAGCCAGCCCGACCACCAGCCCAGCCCGACGCAGATCGCGAACGCGCCGGCGAGCACGAGGAGGCTGGCGGCGACCGGATGTCTCAGCACGGTTCGGGGGAACGTCGCGGTCGGCATGCTTCGAGTCAAACCCGGAGCGGCGGGGGGCGGCGACCCCTTTCAGAAATCGCGCCGGTCTGGCAGGGGCCGTGACGGACCGGCCCCGGCAGGCGGCGGTGGGATGCACAGGAGGATGGCGTGGGGCGCCGGAGTGCTGGTGTCGCCGCCCGGCCGGGACCGGGGTCTGCGCGCGGCTCTAGAACAGCCGGGCGAGATGGTGCCGCGCGAGCTCACGGCGCTCGCGGTCGCGCTGCAGTTCGTAGCGCCTCGCATGCTCCTCGCGGGTCGGCACGGCGCGATCGGCGCGTCGGCGAGCCCAGAGCAGCGCCGCGAGGCTGAGGCGCATGACGAGCCGGTCGAACCCGCTCGGTCGCGCTCGACGGATGCGGGCGTGCGATGCGTACGCGGGAGTCGCGATCATGATCATCCCCTCTTCCTCGTGGTTCACGGTACGGGCAGCCACCGAAAATGGTGAGCGGCTTTCGGTCACGGTCATGCGGGCGTCTCGTCTCCGTCGATCACGGGGAAGGCGTTGAAGTGGATCTGCGTCGGGCGCGACCCCGGGACCTCGCCCTGACCCCGGAACCGGGCGATGAAGTCGTCGATGAAGGCATCCCAGGCGTCGGAGATCTCCTTGAGCTGGGCGGCCGTCAACCGGAGATTCGCTGTCGAGGTGTTGCTCGCCGAGATCCACTCGGTGGTCAGCAGCTCGTGACCGCGGTCCTGGAAGTCGGCGAGCAGCGCCTGCCGGTTGCGCTCCCACTCGCGGGAGACGAGCTTCGACGCGGCCTTGCCGACCTCGGAGTCCCCGGCGGCCTCGGGCGTGAGATGGATACCGCCCGGCGGGCGCTCCCACCAGCGCTCGCGCGCGGTGCCGCGACCGGCGACCTCGCGCACGAAACCGTGTCGCTCGAGCTGCCGCAGGTGGTAGCTCGTGGCGCCGCTCGACTCTCCGAGCCGGTCGGCCAGCCCGCTCGCCGTGAACGGGCCGTAGGTCGAGATCGTGTCGAGGATCTGCACGCGCAGCGGGTGCGCGAGCGCCTTCAGGCTCTCGAGATCGAGCTTGCGCTCGGGCGGCGGCGGGCTCGCGTGATCCATGTGTGCAAAGGTAGCGTTGCAAAGACAACTTTGCAACATTCTCTTTGCACCCTCCGGCGGTCCGGCGGCGTGGAACGTCCGGCTAGACGATGGCGACGATCTCGCCGTGCGGCATCGCGAGCCAGCCGACGTCGTCCGCCGCCCAGGTCACCCACGCGGCGGCGATGCGGTCGAGCTGGTCGCGCGTCGCTGCGCCGGAGCCCAGCGCGTCCTCGGCGAAGGCGGAGAAGCGCACCCGGTCGGCCCAGGCTCCACCCCACCAGTCGCGCGTCTGCGCATCCGCGAAGTTCCACACCGATGCACTGGGGCGGATGTCCGTGAAACCGGCCTCCCGGGCCCACGCCACGAGCCGTCGCCCGGCATCCGGTTCGCCGCCGTTGCCGCGGTGCACCCGCTGGTACAGGGCGAGCCACTCGTCCAGCCCGTCGGAGGCCGGGAACCAGAACGTGCCGCCGTAGTCGACCTCCCGCGCCGCCACGATGCCGCCGGGCTTCACGACCCGACGCAGCTCTCGCAGCACCGCCACGGCGTCGGCGACATGCTGCAGCGTCTGATGCACGTGCGCGATGTCGAACTGCGCGTCGGCGAACGGCAGCGCGTATGCGTCGCCCACCATGAACCGGAGGTTGTCCCGCTCGAACTCCGCCGAGGCGGTCGCGACGATCCCGGCCGCGGCGTCGAGGCCCACCACCCGGCCGGGCGCGAGCCGTTCGGCGAACTCCGCGGTGATCGTGCCCGGTCCGCTGCCGACGTCCAGCAGCGACAGCCCCGGTCGCAGGTACGGCTCGAGGTAGGCGGCGGAGTTCGCGATGGTGCGCCACCGATGCGCGCGCAGCACGCTTTCGTGATGGCCGTGGGTGTACTGCTCGCGCTGCTGCTCGGACATGCCCCGAGCATATGGTTGGGGAATGGCCACACCGTTCGACGCCCCATCGACCCTGCCCTTCGGCATGCCGCCGTTCGCCGAGATCCGCGACGAGCACTACTCCCCCGCCTTCGAGGAGGGCATGGCGCAGCAGCTGCAGGAGATCGACGCGATCACCATGCGCTTCGACGCCGCCACCTTCGAGAACACGATGATCCCGCTCGAGCAGTCCGGTCGGCTGCTGGAGCGCGTCGCCAACGTCTTCTTCAACAAGGTCTCGGCCGACGGCAACGACGCCACCACCGCGCTCGAGGAGGAGATCGCGCCCAAGCTCGCGGCGCACGCCGACGCGATCAAGCTGGACGGGCAGCTCTACGTCCGCATCAAGGACCTCTACGACCGCCTCGACGAGCTCGACCTCGAGCCCGAGGCCCGCTACCTGGTCGAGCGCTACTACCTCGAGTTCACGATCGCGGGTGCGGGCCTCGACGACGACCAGAAGACGCAGCTGCGCGACCTCAACCAGCGGCTCTCCTCGCTGACCACCCGGTACGAGAAGAACCTGCTCGCCGACACCAACGATCTCGCGGTGAACCTCACCGACGAGAGCGACCTCGAGGGGCTGGAGCCCGGCGAGATCTCCGCCGCGGCCCAGGCCGCGAAGGAGCGCGGACTCGACGGCTGGCTGGTCACCCTCGTGCTGCCGACCGGGCATCCGTGGCTCTCGGCGCTGCGCCGGCCCGAGGTGCGCGAGCGCATCATGGCCGCGTCGCGCGCGCGCGGCAGCCGCGGCAACGAGTGGGACAACTCCGCGCTCGTGCTCGAGATCACCCGGATCCGGGCCGAGCGGGCGCGGCTGCTCGGCTTCGAATCCCACGCGCACTGGGTGATCGCCGATGAGACCGCGAAGACGCCGGCGAATGTGGCCGACATGCTCGGCAGGCTCGCGGCGCCGGCCGCACGCAACGCCCGCCAGGAGCAGACCGACCTCGAGCAGCAGGCCGGGCATCCGGTCACGGCCGCCGACTGGGCGTACTACACCGAGAAGGTGCGGCAGGCCAAGTACGACGTGGACGAGACCGCGATGCGACCGTACTTCGAGGCCGAGCGGGTGCTGCGCGACGGCGTGTTCTTCGCCGCCACGAAGCTGTACGGCATCACCTTCGCCGAGCGCGACGACATCCCCGCCTACCACCCCGACGTGCGCGTCTTCGAGGTGACGGACGAGGACGGCACCCCCGTCGGCCTGTACACGCTCGACCTCTACACCCGCGACAGCAAGCGCGGCGGAGCGTGGATGAACTCGCTGATCTCGCAGTCGGCGCTGCTCGACACCCCGGTGGTCGTGACCAACAACCTCAATGTGCCGAAGCCGGCACCGGGCGAGCCGACCCTGCTCACCTACGACGAGGTGAACACGCTGTTCCACGAGTTCGGGCACGCCCTCCACGGGCTCTTCGCCCGGGTCACCTACCCGAGGTTCGCCGGCACGAACACGTTCCGCGACTTCGTCGAGTTCCCCAGCCAGGTGAACGAGATGTGGATGCTGTGGCCCGAGGTGCTGGAGAACTACGCCGTGCACCACGAGACCGGCGAACCCATGCCGAAGGAGTTCGTCGAGAAGCTGCAGGCGTCCGCCGCCTTCAACGAGGGCTTCCAGACCTCGGAGTACCTGGCCGCGGCCCTGCTCGACCAGGCCTGGCACACCATCGCGGCCGACGAGCGGATCGACGACGTGGCCGCGTTCGAGGCCGCCGCGCTGGCGAAGGCCGGGCTCGACAACCCGGCCGTGCCGACCCGCTATTCGAGCACCTACTTCCAGCACGTCTTCGCGAACTCCGCCTACGACGCCGGGTACTACTCCTACATCTGGAGCGAGGTGCTCGACGCCGACACCGTCGAGTGGTTCAAGGAGAACGGCGGCCTCACCCGGGAGAACGGCGACCGGTTCCGGCAGCGCCTGCTCGGCGTCGGCGGATCCAAGGACCCGCTCGAGGCGTACCGCGACTTCCGAGGACGCGACGCGGACATCCAGCCGCTGCTCGACCGCCGCGGCCTGAACTGACGTGGTGGCGGCGCACTCGCTGACGCCGCAGCAGCAGGCCGCGCTCACGGTCGGCTCCGGCTACTGGACCACCCAGGCGGTGCCCGGTGTGCCGTCCATCGTCCTGTCCGACGGCCCGCACGGTCTGCGCCGCCAGCCGGCCGACGGCGACAACCTCGGCCTGGGCGACAGCGAGCCGGCCACCTGCTTCCCGCCGGCGGTCGCGCTCGGCTCGAGCTGGGATCCGTCGCTCGTGGCGGAGGTCGCGGCCGCCATCGGCGACGAAGCCCGAGCGGCCGGCGTGCACGTGGTGCTCGGGCCGGGCGTGAACCTGAAGCGATCGCCGCTGTGCGGCCGCAACTTCGAGTACTACAGCGAGGATCCGCTGCTCTCCGGCGAGCTCGGCGCCGCCTGGGTGCGCGGGCTGCAGTCGCGCGGGGTGGGCGCGTCGCTGAAGCACTTCGCCGTCAACAACCAGGAGACCGCGCGGATGACCGTGTCGGCCGAGGTGGACGAGCGCACCCTGCGCGAGTTGTACCTGCCCGCCTTCGAGCGGATCGTCACCCGCGAACGGCCGTGGACGGTGATGGCGGCCTACAACGCCCTCAACGGGGTGCCCGCGGCGGAGCACCGCTGGCTGCTCACCGAGCTCCTGCGCGGCGAGTGGGGGTACGAGGGCGCCGTGATCAGCGACTGGGGCGCGGTCGCCCATCGCGGCCGATCGCTCGAGGCGGGCCTCGACCTCGAGATGCCGGGGCCGCAGCCCTCGAGCATCGACGAGGCGCTCGCGGTCGACCCGGCGATCCTGCGATCATCCACCGAGCGGATCGCCGCGCTCGTCGAGCGGGCGGGCCCAGCAGGGGGTGAGGTCGACTTGGACGCGCATCACGCCCTGGCCCGGCGGGCCGCCGCCGAGTCGATCGTGCTGCTGCGCAACGAGGGCGGGCTGCTGCCCCTGGACCCGTCCGAGCCGGTCGCCGTGATCGGCGCGCTCGCTCGCGACCCGCGGATCCAAGGCGCCGGCAGCTCCCTGGTGAACCCCACCCGGCTCGACACCCCGCTCGCCGCGATCTCCGCCGTCGCGCCGACGACCTTCGCCGAGAGCCTCGAGGATGCGGTGGCCGCCGCCCGAGAAGCGCGCACCGCGATCGTGTTCGCCGGTCTGCTGCCTGGCGACGAGTCCGAGGGCTTCGACCGGCATCACCTCGACCTGCGCGTCGAGCAGGTGGAGGTCATCCGTGCGGTCGCCGCGGCGAACCCCCGCACGGTGGTGGTGCTCTCGAACGGCGGGGTCGTGTCGCTGGAGGGGTGGCATGACCAGGCGGCGGGCATCCTGGAGACCTGGCTGCTCGGCCAGGCCGCCGGAACCGCCATCGCGGACGTGCTGTTCGGCGCCGCGGAACCGGGCGGCCGGCTCGCCGAGACCATCCCGCTGCGGCTGCAGGACACCCCGTCGTACCTGAACTTCCCCGGTGACGGCGCCACGGTGTTCTACGGGGAGCGCCTGTTCGTCGGCTACCGGCACTATGAGACCGTCGACGTGCCGGTGCGATACCCGTTCGGGTTCGGGCTCGGGTACACGACGTTCGAGTTCGCCGATCTCGTGGTGCGCGGCCATGACGTCGAAGTGACGGTGACCAACACCGGCGCTCGCGACGGTGCAGAGGTGGTGCAGGTGTACGTCGGCGCACCGGGCGGCCGCGGCGTCGCCCCACGGC
>DATMVL010000283.1:0-6496 GCA_035563175.1 Rhodoglobus sp.
CAACACGAACCAGGGCGCCAGCGACGCCGTCGTGGTCGTCGACTACCTGCCGGCCGGGCTCGAGTTCCTCGGCTGCGGCCAGGTGGACCACACCGCGCCGGGCGTGGTGGAGTACGACGGCGCCCCGCGGCTGACCGTCGTGCCCGCGCCGGACGGCGACCCGGCCGACTGCCGCACCCCGGCATCCGTCACCACCGTGACCAACCCCGAGACGGGGCTCAACGGGGTGTTCACCCGCGTGGAGTGGCAGCTCGGCTCGATGCCGCGCGGCGCCGAGGTGAAGATCACCTACCGGGCGGGCATCCCGTTGCGGGCCAACACCATGACCTGGCCGGACGCGACGCCGGCACTCGACGGCGCTCAGGCGGCGAACCTCGACAACAACACGGGGGCGTCGACCCGCCAGATCGACGACACCGCCGGACTGACCAACCGCGCGGTCGTCACGGCTCGCTATCTCGGGGCGGTGCAGAGCGAGTCCTTCCGAGATCAGCGCACCAGCGCCACCCGCACCGTGCAGGCGTCCGACGTCTCGATCGTGAAGACCGCGAGCACGACGACGTTCTCGTCGGGGCAGACCGTGACCTTCTCGCTGGCCATCCGCGCCGGGGAGTACGCCGACCTGGGCGACCTCGAGATCGTCGACATCATCCCCGACGGGCTCTGTCCGCTGGTGAGCACGGATGCGTCCCTGCCCGCCGAGTGCCGGAACGCGCAGCCGGTGACGGGCGCCACGGTCGACGGTGTCGTCGCGAACCCGGACGGCACCTTCACGGTCACCATGACCCCGGGCGACGGCAGCCTCGCCGCCGACGGCACCATGACGGTCACCTACGCCGCACTCATGCGCGCGAGCTACAGCGGCAACGGCGACCCCACCGTCTCGGGCGACTCGTTCACCAACCAGGTTGCGATCACCGGCACCAGCACCGACGTGACCGGCGCGCAGTCGCCGGCGACGCAGCCGGTGCGCGACGACTCCCGCGCCACCCTCGGCTCTACGCCGCCCTCCATCGCCAAGAAGGTGCTGCCGCGGCCGGCGGCCCCGGGCGCGGTCGACTGCGCCGCGAACGCCGGGCAGTACAGCGACACCGTCGTGCCGAAGTACCGCCTCGGCGACTACGTCTGCTTCGAGTTGAGCGTCGCGTTCTCCGACTCCACGGTCACCCGCAACGCGGTCATCCAGGACTTCGTGCCCGTCGGGTCGACGTTCGTCGACTACGCGGTCGCCGCCTCGAGCACGGTGCCCGCCTCGCAGGTGCAGATCTCCACCGCCGGCGGCAACGCGGACTCGCCGGTGTTCACGCTCGGTGCTCCGTCCGGTGCCGCCGGCGACAGCGGCCTCTACGTCGCCAAGGGCGCCGACCTCGTGCTGTACGTGCGCGCCCTCGTCGTGGCTGCACCGGTGGATGCGGGCGTCGACATCACCGCCAACCTCATGAAGTACCGGCAGGAGTCCACCGCCGGCACCGTGCTGTCGCTGCGCGACCAGGCCGACTACCAGATCGCGCCGGCGGCCGAGATGGGCATCGACAAGGCGATCGCGGGCACGAGCTCGACGCTTCCGGGCGACGGCACCACCCAGCAGGTGCAGGGCGGCGACTGGGTCGACTTCGGCATCACGGTGCGCAACAGCGGCACCGCCTTCGACGGCAACGACTTCCCGGTTCAGGATGCGGTGGTCTGGGATGCCCTGCCCGCCGCCTTCAGCTGCGCCACGGTCTCCAACCTCACCCCGGGTGGCGTCTGCACCGATCCCGGAGCGCCCGGCCACCCGGTGTTCACCGGCAGCACCACGCGCAGCGCCATCGTCTGGACGGTCGCCGGCCCGCTGGCGCCCGCCGCCACGGCATCCGTCGGCTACCGGGTGACCGTGCCGAACGGCCTCGGCATCGCCCAGTCGTTCCAGAACGACGCCTCGATCGTGGCCTTCGCCTCGCCGAACACGGCCGGAGGCCTCACCCCGTACTACCCGGAGAACTCGCTCGACCGCAGCCGGACGGCCAATACCGTCGAGGCGAACGACTTCGCGGTGAAGGTCACGATCCCCGCGGCGACCGTGAGCAAGACGGCGACGCCGAAGCTCACCATCACGAATAAGGGCGCAGCCCAGGTCGTCGCCGGCGAGACCGTCCGCTACACCTACTCCGTCGTCATTCCGCGCGGTGCTGCCGTGTTCGACGGTGTGCTCGCGGATGCGCTGCCGACCGGCATTACCATTCCCTCCGGTACTCCCGTCACCGCCTCGATCGGCGGCGACTCCTACACTCCGTCGACACTCCCAGCTGGGTGGACACTGTCGGCCGCTGGACGGCTGGTCTTCCCTGCCTCCTATGTCAACGAGTCGGGTGCCCCGCTGGCGATCAGCGTCACGATCGACGGCGCACTCGTCGGCGTCAATTTGACCAGCGGCTCACGGACGAACACGGCCTCGTTCACCAGCAGCGCATCCCTTGGCGGGTCGGCCTTGCCGGCCGTCAGCACAACCGCCATCGTCACCGTCACGGCGCCGCAGACCACCCTGTCGAAGACGGCTAGCACCGGCACCCCGGTCGCCGGCGGCAGCGTCGAGTACACGCTCACTGCGTCGAACGCCTTGAACCGGGTTGCCGCATTCGACGGGGTCATCGTCGACTGCCTGCCGGCTGCGCTCACCTTCGGCGCGTTCACCGCTGCCCCTGCTGGCACCGTCACCAGTGCGGTAGCGGGGACGGGCACGGGCAGCGGTGGCAACGGCTGCGCGGTCGACACCACAAGACTCTCGTGGACGCTGCCGTCGTCGCTTGCGATCGTGCGGACCTCGAGCCTGAACACCACGGCCGTCGTGAAATTCACCGCCACCGTCAACGATGCCTCCGCCGGCAAGCTCGCGATTCCGAACACGGCGAGCCTCGTCACGTCGACGCTCCCCAACGGCGAGAACAACGCCAGCGTCGAGCTCGTGCAGACCGTCAACGGCTCCGTGACCATCAACGTCCCCAGCGCGGTCACGACCAAGACGGTCGTCAGCCCCGCCGGAGCCAATCCACAGGCCACCATCGGCGAGACCATCCGCTACCGCGTCGCCGTCGAGCTGCCCGCGAACGTCAACTTCTGGAAGGCGGCGGTCATCGATTCGCTGCCGACGGCCGGCAATGTGCCGCTGCTGAGCGCCGATACCGCGGGCGCGGTCTTCAGCTGCGTACCGGAGAACGCCCCGACCACCAGCTGTCTCAGCGATCTCGCTCCGACGGCGATCGATCCGAATGCCACTGGAACGGCAGTGGGGTGGCGGCTCGGCGATGTCGTGAAGCAGGACACCAAGCGCACCGTCACGATCGAGTTCGATGCGGTCGTCGCGAGCGTCGACAGCACGGTTCGCACGACGCCCTTGACGAACGCCGCCGTGCTCAAGTGGCAGAACACGGCCGACTCGACGACGCCCGCGAATGCCGGATCGACGTTCGACCAGACGGGCACACCGGGATCGGCCGCGCCGGTCGCGGTGAAGCTGCCCGAGCTCACGATCACCAAGACCGCCTCCGACACCACGATCGAGCCGGGCCAGGTCTACACCTACCGCGTCGCGGTGGCGAACCCCACCAGCGCCTTCGGCAGCACCGCCTTCAACGCGACGGTCGTCGACACCATCCCGGCCGGCGTCGTCGTCGATCCGGCGTCGCTCACGGCCTCCGGGGGCGTGCTCGCCACGAACGCCGGCCTGACCACGATCACCTGGACGCTGCCGGCGATCGCCAACGGCGGCACCTGGTCGGCCGAGTACACGGCGTCGCTCGCCGCATCGTCGACCCTCACCACGGCGGACCTCGTCAATACCGCCCGCATTCCGTCGTACCGGACCCTCGACAACGGCGGCCGCAGCATCACCGGTCCGAGCGCGAACGCGACCGTGGCACCGGTCTTCCCGACGGTGGCCCTCGGCAAGGCCGCGGCCTCCGGCACCCTCGCCTACGCGGGCTCGCCCTTCGGCTGGACCCTGACACTGACCAACACCGGCTCGGGCACCGCCGCATCCGTCACCCCGACCGACACGCTGCCGGCCAACTGGACCTACAACGGCGACGCCACCCTGTCGATCGGCGGCGGCGCCGCCGTGCCGTTCGCCCCGACGTCGGTGATTGGGCAGTCGATCCAGTGGCCGAGCATCGGGCAGCTGGCTCCGGGCCAGGTCGCCACGATCCGGTACACGGCGACGCCGACCACGGACGCGCTCACGACGCCCGGCTCCGGTGCCTCCGTGCAGCACGTCAACACCGTGAGCGCGGTCACCACCGACGCGACCGGCGCCACCAGCCGCAGCACGCCCGCCGTCTCGTACACGGGCGCTCCCGCGGACGCGAGCGCGCACATCGACCGTGCCGACGTCGCGATCAGCAAGGTGAACGGCGATGCGCTCGTCGCGGGCACCGAGACGGCGAGCGCCTGGCGCATCACCGTCTCGAACGCCGGGCCGGACACGGCCGTCGGGCCCTTCACGGTCGCCGACACCCCGACCGACCCGCTGCCCGAGGGGGTCCGCGTGATCTCGGCGCAGGGCACCGGCTGGCAGTGCTCGGTGCCGAACACGGCGTCCGGCGCGTTCGACTGCGTCCGCACGAACGCGAACGAGACGCTCGCGAGCGGCGCGTCTTTCCCGGTCATCACGGTGACCGTGCGCGTCGACGCGACCGTGCTGCACGGCACGTCCGTCTCGAACGTCGCCCGGGTGAGCGCCCGCACCTACGACGCGAACACGGCCAACAACACGAGCAGCGTCTCGACGCAGGTCATCGCCACCCAGGCCGACCTCGCCGTCGTCAAGACGAACTCGGGCGGCGTCGCGGCCGGCGGTCAGGCCACCTGGTCGATCGCGGTGAGCAACGCCGGCCCGTCGCTCGCGCGCTACCCGATCACCGTCACCGACACGCTGCCCGCCGCGGGCCTCGATCTCGGCTCCGTCACCGCATCCGGCACCGGATGGGCGTGCGCCCCGGTCGAGGACGGCGAGTTCACCTGCACCTATGCCGGCACACCCGGCGGCGGTCTCGCCGTCGGCTCGCTGCCGGCCATCACGGTCACCGCGGCCGTGCTCACGTCGGCCACCGGCACGATGAGCAACACCGCCGTGACCGCGTCGGCGACGCAGGACCCCAAGCCGGCGGACAACACGTCGACGTCGAGCACCACGGTGAACACCGACACGACGCTCACCATCACCAAGGATCTGCTCACCGCCCCGTTCGTGCCCGGCGAGCGGGCGACCTACCGCCTGGTCGTGACGAACGTCGGCACCGCGGACGCCCGTGACGTCTCGGTCTCCGACGTGCTGCCAGCGGGCCTCACCCTGGTGTCCGCGTCCGGCACCGGCTGGACCTGCGACGACGCCGTGACCTGCACCCTGCCCGCCGGCCTGGCCGGCAAGGGCGGCACCGCGACGATCGACCTCGTGGTCGACGTCGACAGCGCCGTCACCGGTGACGTGCGCAACACGGCCACCGTGCGCTGGGCGCCGAACCGCTCCGCCAGCGACTCCGACGACACAGGGCTGACCGGCGAGGCGGACTTCGAGATCGTCAAGACGCAGGCCGCCGGTCCGGTGATCGCGGGCACCACCCACGAGTACACGCTGACCGTGCGGAACCTCGGCCCCAGCGACTCGCCCGAGGGGGCGGTCATCGCCGACACCGTGCCGACCGGGCTCACGCCGACCGAGGCGACCGAGCCCGACGGGTGGGACTGCTCGATCGACGGCCAGACCGTCACCTGCACGAGCACCGCGGGCATCCCCGCCGGTGCCCCGGCCGACGCGATCGTCGTGCAGGTCGCCATCCCGGCCGACGGCGGCCCGGCGACCTACCGCAACACCGCCACCGTGACCGCGCCGATCACCGACCTCGTGCCCGGGAACAACACGAGCTCCGTCGACACGGTCGTCATCGACCAGGCCGACGTGACGGTCGACAAGACGGGCCCGGCGACGGTCACGGCCGGTACGAGCATCACCTGGCAGCTCGAGGTCGTCAATGCCGGCCCGTCGGTCGCCGACTCGCTGCTTGTTACCGACCTGCTGCCGGCCGGCTTCACGAACCCGCGCTTCACGGCACCCGCCGGCTGGAGCTGCACCGCGGCCGGCTGCACCATCCCGGCGATGGCGGTCGGCTCGGCGACGATCACGGTCACCGCCGACGTCGCGCCGTCGCTGCCGCCCGGCACGGTGCACACCAACACCGGCCGGGTCGGCTGGGTCGACGTCGACGGGCCGTCCAGCGACGACGACACCGCGGACGTGACGATCACGACGACGGCCGATCTGACCCTGGAGAAGACCCCGGAGACGCAGGATGTCGTGGCCGGCACCGACGTCGCGTTCACCCTGACCGTCGGCAACGTCGGCCCCTCGAACGCCGCCGGCCCGATCACCGTGATCGACACGCTCCCGGTCGGGCTGCGCTACGGCTCCGCGGGCGCGGGCTGGGCCTGCACCGCCGACGAGGTGGCCGCGGACCAGCCGCAGCCC